>JAZKFK010000138.1:0-2131 GCA_040386475.1 Pseudomonadota bacterium
CCTGTTGGGTGATGATCGAGCGGCCGGGCATGTCGGCCACGTCGCTGTCGATCTCTACCCCGCGGTTCATCGGGCCGGGGTGCATCACGATGGCATTGCTGCCCGCCAGCGCCAGCCGCTTCTGCGTCAAACCAAAGAGGTGGCGATATTCGCGGGGGCTGGGGATGAACTGGCCGTCCATCCGCTCGTTCTGCAAGCGCAGCATCATCACCACATCGGCCCCGGCCAGCGCGGCATCGAAATCGGTGAAGGCCTCCACGCCCATCATCTCCACGCCGTGCGGCAAAAGCGCCGGCGGCGCGCAGACGCGCACCGTGGCGCCCAGCGCCTGCAGGCACAGCATGTTCGAGCGGGCGACGCGGCTGTGCAGCACATCGCCGCAAATGGTGACCTTCAGGCCATTGAGCATCCCGTCGCTGCTTGCCTCACCCCGCGCGCGCAGGGCGTGGCGCAGCGCCAGCGCATCCAGCAGCGCCTGCGTTGGATGTTCGTGCTGCCCGTCGCCTGCATTGAGCACCGGACAATCCACCTTGCCCGCAATCAAGCCAACCGCGCCGCTGGAACCGTGGCGGATGACGATGGCATCGGCGCGCATGGCATTCAGCGTCATTGCCGTGTCGATCAGCGTTTCGCCCTTCTTCACGCTGGATTGCGCGGCGTGCATGTTGACCACGTCGGCCCCCAGCCGCTTGCCCGCGATCTCAAAGGACAGCAGCGTGCGGGTGGAGTTCTCGAAGAAGGCGTTGATGATCGTCAGGCCCGCCAGTTTGTCGGCGTGCTTGGTGGGCTGGCGGTTGAAGTGGACCCATTGTTCCGCCTCATCCAGCAGGAACAGGATCTCGTGCGTGGCCAGCGCGCCAATGGCGATCAGGTCACGGTGCGGAAAAGCCCGCCGACCCGCCGGAAAGCGGGAGGCTGCTGGGGTGTTTGGCGCCGATGTCATTAAAGCCAAGCCCCTAATCGAGCACCGTCGCACACTCAAGCGGTTTCAACTGGCGCAAGGCCCATCCCGTCCCTAACTAAACGCGATGGAAACACGACGGGGCCGATCGATGAGTTTTGCGGGCAAGGTATGGCGACTGCTGGTCGGCATCAAGGACGGCCTTTCGCTGTGCTTCCTGTTGCTGTTCTTCACCCTGCTGTTCGCCGCCCTGCGCTCTGCCCCCTCGCCCGCCCAGGTGCGCGACGGGGCGCTGCTGCTGGATCTCGATGGTTCGATTGCCGAGGAAGTGGCTCCGGCCGATCCGTTTGGCAGCCTGATCTCCAGCGCCGTGCCCCGCCGCCAGTTTGCCGCGCGCGACATGGTCCGCGCCATCGATGCCGCCGCCACCGATGACCGGATCAAGGCCATCGCGCTGGACCTGACCACGTTCACCGGCGGCAGCCACGTGACCTTGCAGGAAGTGGCCGAGGCGCTGGGCCGGTTCCGCGCGGCGGACAAGCCGGTGCTGGCCTATGCCGTGGCCTATACCGATGACACGATGACGCTGGCCGCCCATGCCAGCGAGATCTGGGTCGATCCGCTGGGCGGCGCGGCGCTGCGCGGTCCCGGCGGCAAGAACCTGTATTTTGGCGACGCGCTGGAGCGTTACGGCATCACCGCGCACGTCTTCAAGGTCGGCACGTTCAAGAGCGCGGTGGAGCCGTACTCGGAAGGCGGCATGTCCGATCCCGCGCGTGAAAACGCCACGCAATACACCACCGCCGTGTGGGAGGAATGGCAGGCCCACCTGATGCAGGCACGCCCGCAAGCAAAGATCGACCAGGCGACCACCGGCCTTGTCGCGCTGCTGGCCGCGAATAACGGCAACATGGCGCAGGCTGCCAAGGCCGCTGGCCTGGCCGACACCATCGGCACGCATGACGAATGGACCGCGCGCGTGGCCGAGATTGCCGGCGAGGATGAGTGGGATGAACGGCCCGGCACTTTCGCCAATACCGATTTCGATACCTTCGTCGCCAACCTGGACCCCGAAGGGCCCGGCGGCCTGCGCGGGCTGACCGGCGGCGACAAGGCGATCGGCGTGGTCACCATCGCGGGCGAAATCAGCGATGGCAACGCTGGCCCAGGTGAAGCTGGCGCCGAACGCATCGTGGCCCTGCTGGACGAAGCGCTGGACGATGACCTGGC
>JAZKFK010000139.1:0-20781 GCA_040386475.1 Pseudomonadota bacterium
CGACTGAAAATCGTCGTGTCGGTGGTTCAAATCCGCCCCTGGGCACCATTTTTTCTCCTTTCCTTCACTGATGGCCGTGGCCGTGCACGTGCGCCCCGCTAGGTGCCGGTTAAGGCGGTGCATACCCCTGCCCCCTATGCCAGCCCGTTCGTAAGTACGGACCGGTCGCAATGGGTCAGAATAACGCCATACTGCTGAGCATCTCCGCACTGGCCCTGTGCGGGGTCACCGCGTGGGCCGCCCGGACGATGCTCAGGCTGGCATTCAAATCCGCTGGCGAAACGCGCAACTGGTGGCTTGGCAGTGGGTCGCTGGTGATCGGATTCGGTCTGTGGGATGCGCAGATCATGGCGCTGCTCGCCGCTACGCAGTCGGCCGATGCCAATTTCCTGTTCGCACCCACGATTATCTCGCTGTTCGCCGCCTTGCTGGGCACCTGGCTGTCGCTGATTATCCTTCGCCAAGTGCAAGGGCGCGTCTGTGCATTGCTATGTGGTGCCGGGATGGGCCTGACGCAGTCTTGCGTTCACTATCTCGGCCTCTCCGCACTGTCGGTCCAGTACGATTACAGCCGGCTGGACCAGCTGTTGCTGGTCGCAGCCCTGGCAAGCAATGTTGGCCTCGCAGCGCTTGCCATGCTGGCAATGACACGCCGGCGCTCCACTGTCCTGCTGGGCAATGTCGGTTCATGGTTGCTGGCAATGGGCGCGGTGATCGGGCATTTGTGCCGCACTGCTGCGGTAGATGCGCGCGCCGGCAGCACCCCCACGCAGATTGTCGACATGGTCAATGCGCCGGCACTCGACCAGGCATTCGCGACCGGCGTGGTGGCCTTGGTGGCGCTGGGTCTATCCGGATGCCTCGGCGTATTGCTGATATTGAAGCGCCGGAAGGATCTTGTCGAAGCCCGGCGATTGCGCGAACTCAAGCTGTTCATGAGGAATGTTACGGGCGCGGCGATCTACATGCTCGACCCGGAAGGCCGCGTGAAAACGTGGAACAAGGGCGCGCAAATGCTCAAGCAATACAGCGCGGAAGAAATCATCGGCCAGCATTTCTCGCGCTTCTATCCACCTGATCTGCGCGAACAGGGCGTTCCGGCGCGGGCCTTGCAGTAAGCGCTGGACGAGGGAATGCTGCGCGAATCCGGGGTACGGCTGCGCAAGGACGGATCCTGCTTCATTGCCTCGATCACCATCGAGCCGTTGTACGATACCGATGGCACGCAACTGGGCTTCATCAAGATCACCCGTGACATCACCGAAAGCTGCACGATCGAAAACCAGCGCGATGTGGCGTTGGGCAACATGCAGCAAGGCATTCTGCTGCTCGACCAGGACCGGCGGCTGGTGCTGCACAACCAGCGCGTGGCCCAACTGTATCAGATGGACCATGACCCGCTGCACCAGGGCATGAGCCTGGACGAAGTGATCGCTGTCACCGTGACCCATATCGTCTCGGCCGAGGCTCTCGACCATACGCTGCGGCAGGCGCACGAATTGTATGCCGAGCTGCTGGATACGCCCGGCAGCCACACCATCATCACCGCCGAAACCGATGGGCTGGTTCATGCGCTGACTTCGCGCGAGCTGGACGATGGCGGGTGGGTGGTGACGATCGACGATATTACCGAACGCCATCACTCGGCCAAGCGGCTGGAATACATGGCCACGCACGATTCGCTGACCAACCTGCCCAATCGCGCCCGCTTTGCCGACCTGATCAATGAAGCGCTGGCCCGCGCCCGCATGTGCGACGAACAACTCGCGGTAGCGATTATCGACCTTAACGACTTCAAGGACATCAACGACATTCACGGCCATGCCGCAGGTGACGAGCTGCTGCGCGAAACGGCCATGCGGCTGGAACTGGCGCTGGCCGGACGCGGCCGGGTGGCGCGGCTGGGCGGCGATGAGTTCGCCGCTTTCATGGCGCTGCCGCAAGGCGAAGATGGCATCGCGCTGGCCGATGCCCTGGTGGGCGCCGTCCATTTTGGCTTCCATGTGGATGGCAGCGATGCCGGCACCCGCGTGAACGGATCAGGCAGCCTGGGGATGTCGATCTTTCCCCACGATGGCAGTACCTCGCGCGAACTCATGCTCAACGCCGATCTGGCGATGTATCGCGCCAAGTGCGATCCCTTGCGCCACTGGCACCGCTACGTGCCCGAAATGGACGAGGAAGTGCGCGAGCGGCGGACCTTGCAGGCCGACTTGCGACTGGCGCTGGAGCGCGACGAATTCGACATCGTCTACCAGGTCCAGTGCGCCGTGGCCGATGGGGCGATTATCGGTTACGAAGCACTGCTGCGTTGGAATCATGTCACGCACGGCCCCATCCCGCCGGCCGATTTCATCCCGCTGGCCGAGGCCAATGGCCTGATCCTGCCAATCGGCGAATGGGTGCTGCGGCGGGTATGCCGCGAGGCAGCGCAGTGGCCGATGCCCTGCAAGGTGGCGGTCAACGTTTCCCCTGTGCAGCTGATCCAGCCCAACTTGCCAGATATCATCATGGAGGCGCTGCTGGATGCCGGACTGCCCGCGCGCCAGCTGGAGATCGAGATCACCGAAACCGCGATCATCTCGGACAAGCGCCGCGCACTGCATAACCTGCGGCGGATCAAACACCTGGGCGTATCGGTGGCGATCGACGATTTCGGCACGGGCTATTCCTCGCTCGATACGCTCAGTTCGTTCGCGTTCGACAAGATCAAGATCGACCGCTCGTTCCTGAACGGCGTCCACCGGGATGAGCAATCACGCAATATCGTGCGCGCGGTGCTGGGCCTGGGTCGCACCCTGAACCTGCCGGTTCTGGCCGAAGGGGTGGAGACCGAGAAGGACCTGGCCTTCCTGCGGCAGGAAAATTGCCACGGAGCGCAAGGCTTTTACTTCGGCAAGCCAGGCAGGATCCAGTTTGGGCCCGACCTGAACCTCCCGGTGGTAACTTCGGCGAAGGATATCGGCCTGCGGATGCGCCAGCGGCGGCGCGAGGCGGCCTGATTCGCGCCAATTATTATGGCAAGCGCAACGCCGCCCTTGCCTTTCGCGATGCTGCGCCCAAGTGGTCGAACTGACACATCACCGCACCACAAAGGAACATCCCGCACATGGCACGCATCCTGGTCCTCTACTATTCGTCCTATGGCCACCTGGCGCAGATGGCTGATGCCGTTGCCGAGGGCGTTCGCTCTGCCGGACACCAAGCCGATGTACGCCGCGTGCCCGAAACCGCCCCGGCCGAAGTGGCCAAGGCCGCGGGCTTCCGCACCGATGACAGCCACCCGCTGATCGAAGGGCCCGATGCGCTGGCAGCATATGACGGGATCGTGGTGGGCAGCCCCACCCGCTTTGGCCGCCTGGCCAGCCAGATGGCGGCGTTCTGGGACACTTGCGGCGGTTTGTGGATGCGCGGGTCGCTGACCGGCAAGGTTGGCGCAGCCTTCACCTCCACCGCCAGCCAGCACGGCGGGCAGGAGACCACGCTGTTCAGCCTGATCACCAACCTGCTGCACTTTGGCTGCACCGTGGTTGGCCTGGACTATGGCTTTGCCGGGCAGAACGGGGTGGACGAGGTGAAGGGCGGCGCGCCTTATGGTGCCACCACCATCGCCGGGGCCGACGGCAGCCGCCAGCCCAGCGCCACCGAGCTGGACGGAGCCCGCTATCTGGGCAAGCGCGTGGCCGAAACCGCAGCCAAACTCAGCGCCTGAGCCACGGCCAGGTGATCGGCGCTTGCCTATCTGGCCGCTTGGGATAGCAGTCCTGCGCAAGCTTCACAGGACTGCCCCTCGCCCATGGATACGCAACTGGTGGTCATCTGCCTGCTGACCGCAGCGATCAACCTGATCGGCACGCTGGCCTATGCCGCGCGCATTGCCGGGGTGCGCACGCGGCGGATCGCCACCAGCCTGGCATTGTTCAATGTGCTGGTGTTGTTCAGCCGCACGTCGAACAGCTTTCTGGGGCCGTTCCTGGCCAGCCGCATCGAAACGCGGCTGGCCAGCGGCGGCGGCGAAACGCTGGTCACCGATTTCCGGCTGGTGTTGCTGGCGGGCAGCGTGGCGGTGCTGGTGGGGATTGTGCTGATCCCCACGGCGCAACGCCTGTTCGTGCGCGCAATCGATCATTTCCAGCGCCATCGCTCGATCGTGCGGCTGGCGTTTGCAGCGCTGACGCCCGATGGCTTGCGCGCCGTGCGGGATGCAGGCGCATTACCCAAGCGGGCCAGCCTGCGGCAGAAGGGCCTGCCTCCGGGCATCACTTGGCAAGTGCTGACGGCCAATGCCCTGGCGCAGATGCTGCTGGCCACCGGTGTGCTCGCCTCGCTTTATGCCGGCTACCTGAACCCCGATTTCCGCGTCACCGCGTCGCAGCTATCCGCCGTGGTCAACGGTGTGGCCACGATCCTGCTGTTCGCCTTCATCGATCCGCAATTGTCGGCCCTGACCGACGATGCACTGGAGGGTGAAGTGACCGATGGCGCGTTCCGCCGCGCCATCGGATGGATTTCGCTCAGCCGGCTGGCGGGTACGCTGCTGGCGCAGGCGGTGTTCGTGCCGGCCGCGGTGCTCGTCGCTTATCTCGCCAACCTGTTTTAGACGGCCTGTTTTAGGCGGCCAGCGGCTGCACCACAGGTTCTGAAATGAACACCGGCTCGGCCGGGGGCGATGCTTCCTCTACCACCGGAGCAGGCGCTGCGATGGCCGGAACCGGGATTGCAGCCGGCACCGACGCCGGAGCGGCGGCAGCAGCAGGTTCCTCGTCCAGCTCACCCATCAGTGCATCGATCCGGCAATCGCGCGGCGGCGGGCGGTTGTGCAAGGCCTCGATATCGGCCTCCCGCATGCACAGGTAGCGCTCGCGCGCGGCCTCATACGGATCGATCGACTCGCGGATCTGGCCCAGCGTCTCGTCAAAATCGATGCGGTACTGCAGCGAGCTGATCGCATAGGCAGGCACACCATAATACGGCGTGTTCAGGGGCGGGCCGACGATGAATGGCACCACGGCCTGATCGACCAGACTGCCCGCCAGATCGCGCAAGGTGGTCGCGCCAATCAGTGGCAGGTAGAAGTATGGCCCCGGCCCTACGCCATAATAACCCAGCGTGTTGGACAAGCCATTGCGGCGCCATGGCAGGTTGAACGGGTCGCGCTTGGCCACATCGACCAGCCCGGCAATGCCCACGGTGCTGTTCACAACAAAGCGGCCCAGCGTTTCAAACGCCTTGCCCGGCTTCAGCTGCAGCAGGAAGTTGAGCGCGTTGACCGGCTCCATCAGGTTGCGCAGGAAGTTGCGCAGGCCATTGCGCAGCGGCTTGGGGATGTCTTCCTCGTAAACCTCGGCCACGGGTCCAACGACCGCCTGATCAATATCCTGCGCCACGCCGTAAACAGCCTGGTTGATCTGTTCGGCCGGGTCGCCCGGCGGCGGGCCGATAGCGCCTTCCACGATGATCACGTCGCTGCCGTCAATGGGCAACGACGGTTCTGACGGCGGTGCAGTGGCTGCCTCGTCCGCTGCGGGAAGGTCGGGATCGATCGACGGCGCGTCTGCCTGCGCAGTCGCTTCCATCGGCGCCTGAGTCTGCAAACTGACCTGATCGGCAGTCATCGCACCTGGCGAAGCCGACGCCAGAAGAAGGGGAACTATCGGGAGATGCATTGCGATTCCGTAACTTGGGGGTATCGACACAGTGCCAGCCCAGCATGCGATACGCAAATCGGCCCGGTCGGTTCCGGGTAAAACTGCGGCAAGGTGAACGGCAGCCGATCAGAATTGCTGGCTGACACCCACCTTGGCCGTGAACCCCAACGCGCTATGCGTAAAGGGATCAAAGTTCTGGTCCAGCCGGGCAAACGGTGCGTCCGCGTCGAGCAGGTTGTTCAGCGTCACTGACAGCGTGGTGCGGGTGGGCAAGGTCCAACGCCAGCTCGCATCAAGCGTGGTCAAGGCCGTGATGCGCTTGCCGCCGGATACCACGGCGCCTGCCAAAGTGCCGCCATTGGGGCCAAACACCGCCGCGCCGCGATGGTCCTGGTAACCCGCCACGTGATTCGCCTGCAGCCGCAGCAGGTGCTCGCCCAGTTCCGCCTGTACCCACGCCTGGCCCTTCCAGCGCGGCAGCGGATAGGCAGTGGTCTGGTAATTGAGCAGGCCGACCGCATCGAAGGCCGATTGCACCACAATGCCTTCCACCACCTGATCGGCGATCTGGTAGCCGATGACATAGGACCCGGCACCGCCCAGCGTCACATCCACCGCGCCCAATTCCCACCGCAGGTGCGCGGCCAGGTCCAGCCCGGTTGTGGTCACATCGGCCGAATTGAACGCGTAGGTCGCCATGCGTTGCACGTTGCCCACGCTGCATACCCCGCCCGAGAAGGTGAAGCGCGCCTGCAGCCCGGCGTAGGCCGGATTGCCGCAATTGGCCGTGCCGCTGGCACCGAACATGGCCGCGACCATGCCGCCCACCGGCTCGTTTTCGATCGCGCCGGAGAACGCATAGCGCCACCAGTCGAGGCTGAGGTGGAAGCCGCCGGAATCGACAATTGCCCCGGCGTTCCACGTAGTTGCCTTTTCAGGTGCCAGGTCGGGGTTGGCCAGCAGGTCCACCGCGCGGAAAGCGCCGCCGATGAAGGTCAGCGAGACCAGGTCGGCTGAAGTCTGGTTGCGCGGCGCACCGCGGAAGGTCTGGCCCACGCCGCCGCGCAGCACCAGCCACTCGGTCGCCTGCCAGCGCAGCCGGACCTGCGGATCAAACGTGTCCGGGCCGCCATCGGCATATGCCTCATAGCGGGCAGAGAGTTGCATGCTCAGCCGATCGGTCAACGGCAGCTGCCATTCGGTGAACACGGCGCGCACATCGTCCGATACGGCAAAGTCGCGGCCCGCGCCGATAAAGCCCAGCGCGCCCGTCTCCGGCATGCAGGTGGCAGCGGAATTGAGCACCGATCCGGGGCACGGGAAGGCATCGAGATTGCCGCCGCCGCCAAACGTGCGGGCATACCGATCATGCCGCAATTGTGCACCCACGGCGAACTGCACCGGCCCGCCGGGCAGCATGATGCCGCTTTCCCCCGAGACGACCGCATCGACCACCATTTGCGTGGTATCGGCCGTGCGCGCCGACACGCGGTAGAAATTGCCGATCGTCGCCAGATCGTTGACCATCCCCGCACCGGGCGTGGTGGACAGTCCCAGCCGCGCGCCGTTGCCGGCGAAGTTGGGATTGGCCAGGCCATCAACGGCATTGGCCGGCACGCCGGTGGAGAACGGGTTGAAATATGTACACCCGCCAGTGCCTGCCGCCGCGGCCAGCTGCTGCGCGCTCAGCCCCGCGCGGCTCTGCGGACTGGCATAAGTGCAATTGGCCCCGCCAAACCCCGCCAGCGCGTTCTGCAACAGGTCCACGAAACTGTCGCCGACTTCGAAATAGCGGTTGTTGCGCGAGTAGGTGGCGCCAAGGTCCAGCCGCAGCGTGGAGCTGAGTTCTGCCGAGAGATCGGCGTTGAACTGGTACAGGGTGGAGCGATAATCCAGCTCGGCCGTGCCGCGATCGTTGTCGAACAGGGGGTTGCCGCCAGCCAGGAACGGACGGAACCGCACCGGGAAAGCCAGCGCGGGCTGTGTGGGGCGGCCATCGCCGCCCAGCGAGCAGCCCGCCGCAGCGCCGAACCGCGCGCAATAGTCTGCCAGTGCCGGGGCGTAGCTGGGGATCACGAACAGCCCTGCCCCGCCAAACGCCGCATTGGTGCTGGGCGCGATAGTTGGCAGGAAGCTGGGCGAGGTGTTGAGGACGGTGGCCGTGTGGCTGTAGAGCCCGCCCAGCCGCAGCTCCATCCCATCACCCAGGTCCACCGCCATATCGGCCAGCAGCTGATAGCGTTCCTCCGGCTCCACCAGATTGGTGAAGCCGAGATAATTGGTGTTGCACAGGTCGGCAGTCGATCCCGCCAGCGAGCGGAACCCTCCCAGCGCCGTGCAGCCCTGGTCAGCAGTGAAGGCGGTGCCGCCATCGCTGCCGTTGAAATCGAAGTTGCCCGGATTGCCGCCGCCCGAGAAGCCGCCTTGCGGATTTTCAGCGAACGGTCGCCAGGTGAAATCCCGGTCGGTCACGCGCAATTCGGCGCGCCGCTGGTAGCCGCCCGACAGGAACACGCGCACTGCGCCGTAATCGCGGCCATAGCTGGCGTTGGCGGTCCAATCGCCGTTGGAGCCGTCGATCCAGCGATAGTCACCGCCAACAAGGAAGCCGTCCTGTTCGGTGCGGGTAATGAAATTGACCACGCCGCCGATCGCGTCGGACCCGTAAGTGGCGGCGGCACCGTCTTTCAGGATCTCGATCCGGTCCAGCGCGGCGGCGGGGATCAGGTTCACGTCCACCAGCGGCAGGTTGCCCGCCCCGGTAGAAACGACGCGGTGGCCATTCAGCAGCACCAGCGTGCGCTGCGGCCCCAACCCGCGCAGGTTCACGCTGGCCACGCCCTGGTTGAACTGGCTGCGCGGATCGAACTGACTGGCATCGCCGATCACGCCGTTGGATGCGGCCAGGCTGCGCGACAAGTCCATGATGGAAGGATTGCCCTGGGCCGCCAGATCGTCACTCGAGATGACCGACACCGGCGCGGCGCCATCTTCGGCCGAGCCGCGGATCAGCGATCCGGTGACCACGATGGTATCGCCAGAAGTGCCGTCCTGGCCTTCGCCGTCCTGCGCTTGCACCGGCATCGGCACCGCCAACGCCAGCCCGATCAAAGCCAGCACCCCGTGCGAAGCCGTGCTCCGCCAGCCGCAAGTTGTCATTGGAGCGATCCCTGTTCTTATGACCCAATTGCCGCGCGAATTAGGCGCGCCCGCAGATCATGGCAAACACCGAATGCGTTGCCCTGAGCAACGGATCGCCGCAACGGATGGGCGCAACGGATGGGCGCACCGGATCGATCAAATGAATCAGCCGATCTGGATCAAACGAAAATGCTGGTGCGGATCACGACTTGTCCAGCCGATTGCCAGCCCGATTGCCAGCACCGTGACCCGGGTGTATAGGAACCCGCACGCGCCCCGGCACATGCGAAGGTCTCTGAGCTTCGCCAGCCGGGGCGCTCTCGTTTCCCGGCCTGCAATACCCTGCGGGCGCCAGCTGAAGGTTCCCGCTCATGTCCCGCCGCCGCCAGATCTACGAAGGCAAGGCCAAGATCCTCTATGAGGGTCCCGAACCCGGCACGATCATCCAGTATTTCAAGGATGATGCCACCGCCTTCAATGCCCAGAAGAAGGGCACGATCAACGGCAAGGGCGTGATCAATAACCGCATCAGCGAGCACGTGTTCACGCGGTTGGCGCACATCGGCATTCCCACGCACTTCATCCGCCGCCTGAACATGCGCGAGCAGCTGGTGCGGCAGGTGGAGATCATCCCGCTGGAAGTTGTGGTGCGCAACGTGGTCGCCGGTTCGCTGGCCACCCGCGTCGGCCTGCCCGAGGGCGAGGCGCTGCCGCACACGCTGATCGAATATTACCTGAAGAGCGACGAACTGGGCGACCCGATGGTGGCCGAGGAACACATCGCCTGCTTCAACTGGGCCGGACATGACGAGATGCAGGACATCTCCGCCATGGCTATCCGCATCAACGATTTCATGTGCGGCATGTTTGCCGCCATCGGCATCCGCCTGGTGGACTTCAAGCTGGAATTCGGGCGCATCTGGGATGGCGAATACAGCCGCGTGATTCTGGCTGACGAAATCAGCCCGGACAACTGCCGCCTGTGGGACATGACCACGGGCGAGAAGCTGGACAAGGACCGCTTCCGGCGTGACCTTGGCGGCGAGGAAGAGGCCTACCAGGAAGTCGCCCGCCGCCTTGGCCTGCTGCAGGATGATGGCGCGCCGGGTGAAGTGCTGGACATGAGCGCGCACCGCAGCCGCCTGCGCAATTCGCCTGCCACCAAGCCGAAGAAGTAACCCGTCCGGGCACTTGCGCCCCGGAAATTGAATCCGGAACTTGGACCCGGAACTTGGACATTGCGGGTTAAGCCGCGTTCGCTCATTGAGGCGGGCATGAAAACGCGTGCCATTCTTGCGCTGACCACCGCGCTCGCCCTCGCCCTTCCTTTCACCGCCATCGCCCAGGCGCCGGAATATCAGAACCCGGAAAGCGTGATCCACCAGGTCACCGCGCCGGCTGACGATCCATTTGCCATTGCCGCCAGCGACCTGCCGTTCGATCCGGCTTACCGCGTGGGCGTGCTGGACAATGGCCTGCGCTACATCATCCGTTCCAACGCCACCCCGGCGGCACAGGGCATGGTCTATCTGTGGGTCAACGCCGGATCGCTGGGCGAGGAACCTGACCAGCGCGGCTTTGCCCATTTCCTTGAACACATGGCCTTCAATGGCTCCACCCGGATTCCCGAAGGCGAGATGGTCCACCTTCTGGAGCGCGAGGGGCTGGCCTTCGGGCCGGACACCAATGCCAGCACCACGTTCGACCGCACGATTTACCAGCTGAACTTGCCGCGTAACGATGTGGCGCTGCTGGATACCGCGCTGATGCTGATGCGCGAAACCGCCAGCGAGCTGACGCTGGACCCGGAGGCCGTCCAGCGTGAGATCGGCGTGGTCCAGTCCGAGCTGCGAGTGCGCGACAGCTATGCGCTGCGCAACACGCTGGCGCAGCTGAAGTTCGTCTATCCCGGCGCCGCCTTTGCCGAAAACTGGCTGGGCGGCACCCCGGAAAGCGTCGGCGCTGCCACCAGAGAGCGGCTGCGCGATTTCTACACCCGCTGGTATCGGCCTGATAATGCCGCCGTGGTGGTGATCGGCGATTTCGATGCCGATGCGGTAGAGGCAGCGATCCGTCAGCACTTCGCCAGCTGGACTGCGCCTGCACCGGTTGAACAGCCTGCCAGTGCCGGTCCAATCGACCTCACTCGCGCGGGCGAAACGCAGGTCTGGATCGATCCGGCCTTGTCCGAGCAGATCGTGATCAACCGCAGCGCGCCTTACATTGACAGGCCCGATACCGTCGCCACCCGGCGCGAACGGGTGCTGCGTGAGATCGGCTATTCGATCGTCAACCGCCGCCTGCAACGCCTGCAGCGGACCGAAAACCCGCCGTTCCGCGGCGCGGGCCTGGCCAGCGAGGAAGTGTTCGACCAGGCGCGCACCACGTCACTGGTGATCCAGGCGGCCGAGGGCGAATGGCAGCGCGGCCTTGCCGCCGCGCAGGAGGAATACCGCCGCGCGCTGGAATTCGGCTTCACGCAAGCCGAGGTGACCGAGCAGCTGGCCAACCTGCGCGCGTCGCTGGAAGCCAATGCCGCTGGCGCTGCAACCCGCCAGAACGGTAGCCTGATGACCGGCGCGATGACCTTGCTGGAAGACAGCCAGGTGCCGACCACGCCCGAAAGTGCGCTGGAGCGGTTTAACCAGCATGCGCCGCTGATCACGCCCGAGGCGGTGCTCACCGCGCTGAAGGCCGATGCCGTGCCGCTGGACAATCCGCTGATCCGCTTCTCCGGCCGTGCTGCGCCCGAAGGCGGCGAAGCGGCCCTGCGCGCTGCGTGGGAAGCTGGCATGGCCGCGCCGCTGGCGGACCGCGAGGATGCAGCTTCGGGCACGTTCGCCTACGAGGATTTCGGACCAGCGGGCACCATCGTGACGGACACGGTAGAACCGCTGCTGGGCGTACGCACCATCACCTTTGCTAATGGCCTCAAGGTGAACCTCAAGCGCACCGACCTGGCGACAGATCGCGTGGCGGTGCGGCTGAATATCGATGGCGGCGAAATGCTCGACACCCGCGAGCAGCCGCTGGCGACCGCGATGACCAGTTCGCTCATCGTGGGCGGCCTTGGCGCGCATACGCTGGATGAACTGGTGACGATCCTGGCCGGCAAGCAGGTGGGCATCGGGATTGGCGCCGAAGCCGAAACATTCGCGCTGTCGGCCACCACCACGCCGGGCGATCTGGCCATGCAGCTGCGGCTGTTCACCGCCGCCCTGGTCGATCCCGGCTATCGTCCCACGGGCGAGGAGCAGTATCGCCGCAGCGTAGCCAACTTCTTCGCGCAACTGCGGGCCACCCCGGATGCCACGCTGGGCAATGCCATCGGCGGCATCGTTTCGGACAACGATCCGCGCTTCACATTGCCGCCGCTCGAAGCCTACCTGGCGTTGACCTTTGCCGGCCTGCGCGAGGCGATTGGCGATCGCTGGCAGAATGGGGCGATGGAACTGGCGGTGGTCGGCGATTTCGACGAGGCCGCGACCATTGATCTGGTTGCCAGCACGCTGGGCGCCCTGCCCGCGCGCGAGCCCGAATTCCAGCCGTGGACCGAGAACCGCACCCGCACCTTCACCACCGACCGCAGTCCGCGCGTGCTGTATCACCAGGGCGAGGCCAACCAGGCCATGCTGCAAATCGTGTGGCCTACCCGCGATGGCAATGACCTCCGCGAGGCGCTGGAGCTGGACCTGCTGGGCCGCGTGCTACGTCTGCAATTGACCGACAGCTTGCGCGAGCAACTGGGCCAGACCTATTCGCCGGTTGCCAACAGTGACACCTCGCGGGTCTATCCCGGCTGGGGCCTGATGACCATCGGCGCGGCGGTAACCCCGGCCGATATCGAACCGGCGCGCGCCGCCATGCTGCAAGTGGTGGCCGATTTGCGCGCCACCCCGGTCAGCGACGACGTGCTGCAACGCGCCCGTGCCCCGCTGGCCGAAAGCTATGAGAACCTGCTCAAAAGTAACGGCGGCTGGATGGGCCTGGTCGACCGGGCGCAGACCCAACCCGACCGGTTGCAGCGGTATGTCGACGGTCCCCGTGTGCTGGCCGAACTGACACCGGACGACATCCGCGAGATGGCCCTGCGCTACCTCGATCCTGCACAGCGGCTGGAGATCGTGGTACTGCCCGAGGAGGCCCCTGCCGAATAACCGTTAGGCGCGGCGCTTCTTCTTCCCGAACAGCTCACGCTTGCCCCACACATACACGCCGCTGATGGCCAGGAAGGTCAGCGCCCAACCGCTGAGGAATACCAGCACCTGCCACACAAAGCCGCCGATGGTGGCATAGTGGGCGCCGCGCATCCATGTGGCCACTGCGCCCGCACGGGTGGTGGGCGGCGGCGGACCTTCGCGCGCTTCCTCCTCCTTCACCTCCGGCGCGCCGCCGCCCAGCGGCACGGTGACCGTGGCAGTCTTGCCTGGGCTGGTCATGCTCACGGTCCAGCTCTGGGTCTCCGCCATCGGGGCGGCGATCGATTCCAGCCGGCCGTTGTAAGCGCCCTGCGCCGATTGCGCGGCGATGATCCAGGCGGCATCCTCGGCTTCCAGCGGGGTGCCTTCCGGCCCACCGCGGCGCGGACGCTGCGGCTGCTCCACACCGGGTTCCACCAATGAGGCGAAGAAGCCGGGGAACGAGATCCACGCGCCGGTGATCGCCTCGAAAATCAGCACCAGCGACAGCACGAAGCCCGATTGGCGATGCAGGTTGAGCATCTTGCCATCGCGCTTCTGCCACTTCAGTGCGGCCACGGCGCGACGCACGCCGGGCCAGAACACGATGATGCCGGTGATGCCCGAAATGGTCAGGAACAGGCCCATGATGCCCACCACCTGCCGCCCCACTTCCGGGATCAGCAGCACGCCGTGCAGCATGTGCATCAACGCCATGAAGCTGGCGGTATCCTCGCTATCGAGCACCTCGGCACTGTCGGGATCGACCCACACCTGCCGTGCCACAGGACCGCGGCTTGAAAGTGACGCCGGGGCATAAGGCGCCGAAGTGGCGATGATGGCGCTGCCCACCTCGCCCAGTTCGATGCGCGTTACTGGCCCATACTCGGCCAAGCCAGTGCGGGCGGCCGTGACATGGGCAGCGGTGAGCGCCGCCGGATCGGCAGTGGCGGCTACCGCACGCTCGCGGTTCATCAGCGCTTCGGTTTCCTCCGGCCACACCTGCAGGCTTCCCGAAAAGCCCAGCAGCGCCATCGGGATCAGCAGCACGATCCCCAGCCAGCGGTGAATCTGCAGCCACAGCTGCCGCCGCCGCGCGCGCGGCGAAAGATAGGGGGCGGCGGGCATTGCGGATGTGGCTGCGGTCACTGGCGGTTCCTTGAACTTCGGGTCGCGACTCGCTTAATGCGAGTAGTTCGCAACAACAAGCGGCGATTTTGTACTAATTTGTACAAACCGTCGGTAAACCACAGCGCTGCGATCAACTCTACTGGCAATCTGGGGCCATTGGCCCATGGCCCCCTTGCCCTTGGGCTTGGCCCTCGCCATAGGCTTCCAGCATCAGCGACTCCGCCATTTTCCTAGGAGAGGCAGCAGCCATGAAAGTCCGTGTCTTCGTCAGCCTCAAGCCTGGCGTGCTCGATCCACAGGGCCGCGCGGTCCACCATGCGCTGGAAGGCCTGGGCTTTGCCGGGGTCGAGGATGTCCGCGTGGGCCGCCTGATCGAACTCGACGTGGCGGACAGCACCACAGATGCGGCGCTGGATGACATGTGCCGCAAGCTGCTGGCCAACATGGTGATCGAGAATTACCGCATCGAGAAGATCGGCTGATGAAGGCCGCGGTCATCACCTTCCCCGGCTCCAATTGTGACCGGGACATGGCCGATGCGATCGAGAAGATCTCGGGCCGCGCGCCGCTTCGGCTGTGGCACGGCGATGCCGAATTACCCCAGGGACTGGATTTCATCGCCCTGCCCGGCGGCTTTTCCTATGGCGATTACCTGCGCAGCGGAGCGATGGCCGCAAAAAGCCCGATCATGCAGGGCGTGATCGCCGCCGCCAGCAAGGGCGTGCCGGTGCTGGGCGTGTGCAACGGCTTCCAGGTTCTGACCGAGGCCGGACTGCTGCCGGGCGCCCTGATGCGCAATGCCGGCCAGACCTTCATCTGCCGCACCGTGCCGCTGACCGTTGAAACCAGCCAGTGGCTCTTCACCGGCCGCTATGCCGCAGGGCAGACGATCCATATCCCCGTGGCGCACCACGATGGCAATTATTACGCCGACGAAGCCACGCTGGACCGGCTGGAAGGCGAAGGCCGCGTAGCCTTCCGCTATGCCGGGCCAGTCAACGGCTCGCAGCGTAACATCGCCGGTGTGCTGAACGATGCCGGCAACGTGCTGGGCATGATGCCGCACCCGGAGCGTGCGATCGAGGCCGACCACGGTGGCACCGACGGCCGCGCGCTGTTCGAAAGTGTGTTTGCCAGCCTGAGCGTTGGGTAAATGTTGTTTGCGAAGGCGCATCCGCGCCTTCGTCCTCGGTGCTGATCCTTCCGCTTCGCTTCAGGACACCTGCGGCGGCCGTTCGGCCTTGCGGTTCGCTGGACGCGAACCGAACCAGCGGCTCAATACAAAAGCTGGCGAAACGGGCCGTAAGGCCCGCAAGGCCGACAGGCCGCCCGCAGCGGGGGCAGCTTGCTGCCCGCATAGCGAGGACGAAGGCCCGGATGGGCCTTCGAAAGGCAAGCTAGGCAACATTCCGCCGCTTGACCACCAGACTGCGCGCTTCCAGCGCGGGCATCGGGCGGCCGAAATAATAGCCCTGGATCTTGGTGCAGCCCAGTTCTCGCACCAGTTCGGCCTGGGCAGCGTCCTCAACGCCCTCGGCCACGGTAGTCATTTCCAGGCTGCGCGCCATGGCCACCACCGCGTTGACGATGGCCAGGCTCTCGGGATTATTCTGCGCCGCGCCCTGCACGAAGCTGCGGTCCACCTTGATGGTGGAAAAGCGCAAAGTGCGCAGGTAGCCGAGCGAGGAATAGCCGGTGCCGAAGTCATCCAGCGCGATCGAACAACCCAGCGCCATGATCTCCTCCAGCGATTGCCGCGCGGTGCGGGCATCGCGCAGGAAGATGCTCTCGGTCACTTCCACTTCCAGCCGGTGCGATGGCAGCCCGGTATCGGCCAACGCGCGCACCACGGTCTTGGCAAAATTGGGCTCGAGCAATTGCTCGCCTGAAACATTCACCGCCACGCGGATATCGTTGGGCCAGGTCATCGCCTCGCGGCAGGCCTCGCGCAGCACCCATTCGCCGATCGGCACGATCAACCGGGTGTCCTCGGCCAGCGGGATGAACTTGGCGGGCGAGACAAAACCGTGATCCGGGCTGTTCCAGCGCAGCAGCGCCTCGAAGCTGACCACTTGCTCGCTGCGGGCATTGACCACGGGCTGGAACGCCAGCTGCATCTCGTCCTTGCCGATGGCGTGGCGCAGCGACGCCTCCAGCTTCAGCCGTTCCTCGGCATTGGCATGCAGCGTGGGTTCGAACCGGGCATGCGTGGCGCCGCCTTCATCCTTGGCGCGATACAGCGCCAGATCGGCATTGCGCATCAGCGTTTCCACCGTCGATCCGTCACGCGGCCCAAGTGCCGAGCCGATCGAGGCGCCGATGTACAGCGTGTGCTGGTCCACCGTGTAGGGCGCGCCGATGGCGGCCACGATGGCCTGCGCCACATCGGCCACATAGCCGGCGCGCGAGGCATCGCGGATCACCACGGCAAATTCGTCGCCGCCCAGGCGGCCGACCTGTTCGTTGGGTCCGATCACTTTCTGCAGTCGCTCGGCCACTTGCGCCAGCAACTTGTCACCGATGTGATGGCCCAGCGAATCGTTGACCGCCTTGAACCGGTCGAGGTCGATCATCAGGAACGCGCAACGGGCCTTCCATTGCGCGGAATAGCGCAGGGCCTCGGTCATCGCTTCGGTCAGCATCAGGCGGTTGGGGAGCCCGGTAAGGGTGTCATACCGCGCCAGCCAGGCGATCTTTTCGGACGATTCGCGCTGCTCGGTCACGTCGCTGCCCACGCCGCGGAAGCCCAGGTAGCGGCCGTTGTCATCGAAGATCGGGGTCCCGGAAAGCTCCCACCAGTGGCGACCCGATGCCAGTTCTGCCTGCACTGTGAGGTTGGAGAAGCTCTCGCGCCGCTTCAGTCGTTCGGCCAGCTCATGCAAGCTGGGCGGCAACGCGCCCGATTTCCACTTGGTTCCGCCAACCAGCTCGATCAGGCGCTGGCCCTCGGCCTCCTTGGGGTCGCACCCAAGCGCAAAGGCAAAGCGCGGGCTGGAGCCCTTGATGCGGCCTTGCGGATCAACCTGCCACAGCCAGTCGGCCTCGTTCTCCTCGAACTCGCGCAGCAGCAGTGAGACGACCTCGTCCTTTTCCGCCGCACCCGCTTCGGAAATGCGCGCAATCAGGAACGTGCGGGCATTGTTCAGAGTGCCTGTGATGATCACAATGCTGAAGACGATGCTGGTAAATGCCAGCAGCGGCTCTCCGGCGATTGCGAAGGAAAATGCCGTGGTGAGGCCGCAAATCGTGCCCCACACCAGGGTGGTCATCGGAGCCTGCGCCATTGTGGCGGCTGATCCTGCCACCAGCATCCCCACCACGGTCCACAAGGCATACTGGTCGCCCTGGTGTCCGCTGGCAGGGAAGCCCAGCATCGGCAGCGACCACACCGTAGCCATGGCAGCCACGGCCAACGCATGGCTGCTGAATTCTCCGCGCGTCATTACCCGGCTGTCGACATTGGACAGCTTCTGTTCGATCTGCAGGATGTTGGTCACCGCCAGCGCCAAGGCCACCAGCCACACTGCGATCATCCAGAAGGGATTGTCATCCAGCAGCAGGGAAACCGCGATAGCCGCACCCAGGCAATGCCCCAGTACGCGAACCCCGGCCTGGCGATGGAGGTCGAGATACTGCAAGGCGCGCAGCCGCGTCCAATCGCCCTCGGACGGCTCCTTGAAGCCGAATACCTCCTGCGCTGACAAGCGCAGCGGCAAACTGGGCAATCCTGGTTGATTCTGGCTCACCCCGTCGCGATACGGGGAAACCGTTAGTTTCGGGTAAAGCCGCTGGTTGCGGCCAAAATCATTCCACCGTGACAGACTTTGCCAGGTTGCGCGGCTGGTCGACATCGGTGCCTTTCACGCATGCGACATGATATGCCAGCAGCTGCACCGGCACGGCATAGACCAGTGGCGCAATCAGCGGGTGAACCTTGGGCATCTCGATCGTGGCGAGGCATCCCGCCCCGGCCTCGGCCAGCCCATCGGCATCGGAAATCAGCACGATCTTGCCGCCGCGTGCACGCACTTCCTGCATGTTTGACACGGTCTTCTCGAACAGCGGCCCGCTGGGCGCGATCACGATGACCGGCACGGCCTCGTCGATCAGCGCGATGGGCCCGTGCTTCATCTCGCCGCTGGCATAGCCTTCGGCGTGGATATAGCTGATTTCCTTCAATTTCAGCGCGCCTTCCAGCGCCAGCGGGAAGTCCGGGCCGCGACCCAGGTACAACACGTCGCGTGCCGGGGCGATCAGCGGCGCCATCGCCTTGATCTCGGCATCATGATCCAGTGCCGCGTTAAGCGAGGCGGGCGCCTCCAGCAGGTGCTCGACGATTTCGGCCTCCTGCTCGGCCGACAAGCGCCCCTTCTTGACCGCGAAGTGCGCCGCCAGCGCCGCCAGCACGGCCAGCTGGCAGGTGAACGCCTTGGTACTGGCTACGCCAATTTCCGGCCCGGCATGGGTGGGCAACAGCAGGTCTGCCTCGCGCGCCATGGTACTGGTGGGCACGTTGACCACCACGGCGATGACCTGCCCCCGCTCCTTGCAATGGCGCAACGCGGCCAGCGTATCGGCCGTCTCCCCGCTCTGGCTGATGAACAGCGCCAGGCCGCCGGGTTGCAGGATCGGGTCGCGATAGCGGAATTCGGAGGCGAAATCGATGTCCACCGGCACGCGGGCGAAGGTTTCGAACCAGTATTTCGCAACCATGCCGGCATAGTAGCTGGTGCCACAAGCGACGATGGTGACGCGCTCTACAGTGGAAATATCGAAGTCCATTTGCGGCAGCGCTACCTGCCGTTCCAGCGGGCGCAGGTAGCTGCGCAGGGTCTGCGCCACCACGGTCGGCTGCTCGAAGATTTCCTTCTGCATGAAGTGTGTGAAAGTGCCCTTCTCGATCGCTGCCGCGCTGGCCCCGCTGGCCACCACTTCGCGGGTGACGGCCATGTTGGCAGCATCGAACACGCGGGCCTGGCCGCGGTCGATCACCACCCAGTCGCCTTCTTCCAGATAGGACACCCGCTGGGTCAGCGAGGCGAGAGCCAGCGCATCAGAGCCCAGGTACATCTCGCCCTCGCCATAGCCCACCACCAGTGGCGAGCCGAGCCGCGCGCCGATGAGGATTTCTGGGTGGGCGCGAAAGGCAATGGCCAGCGCGAAGGCCCCGCGCAGGCGCGGCAGCACGGCGGCGACGGCGTCTTCCGGCCCCTTCCCGCCTTCGACCTGCTCGGAAATCAGGTGGGCCACCACTTCGCTGTCGGTCTGGCTTTCAAACGTGCGGCCGCGCGCTTCCAGCTCCGCCCGCAGTGAAGCGAAGTTCTCGATGATGCCGTTGTGGACGATGGCCACTTCGCCAGTGGCGTGCGGGTGGGCGTTGACGGCGGTCGGGGCGCCATGCGTGGCCCAGCGGGTATGCGCGATGCCGACAGTGCCGGGCGCCGGATTTGCCGCGACTTCGCGCACCAGATTGATCAGCTTGCCCTCTGCCCGGCGGCGAACCAGCTTGAGGTCGCTCAGCGTACAGATGCCGGCGCTGTCATACCCGCGATATTCCATCCGCCGCAGACCGTCGATCAACCTGTCTGCCACCGGTTCCTTGCCGACGATGCCGATAATGCCGCACATCTATTTTGCTTTCTCTTCAACAGTGTAGGGAACCCGGATGCCGGGCATCTCTGCCGGGAAATCCTTGGTGTTGCGGGTAACGAGGATGCGCCCGGAAACCTGCGCCGAGGCGAGGATGACCGCATCTGGCGATCTGAGAGACTTGCGCTGGTGCCTGAGCGCGGCAGCGCGGCGACCGATTTCCTCGTCGATTTCGGTCATGGCGAACAGGCGCAGGAATTCCTCGGTTTCGGCGGCGGCGCTGTCGGGCACGCCGGACATGACCTCGATCCACGTCAAGCGGCTGATCCATGCGCGGGTCACGTTGCGCACTTCGGCCCAGGCCGCAGGCCGGTTGTGCAGCATATCGATCACGATGTTGGTATCGAAAAATCGCTCACTCACGCAGCGCTGCGCTTATTCTTGGCGGCGAACGGAGCGGCAGCATCGGGCCATTCCCCGCGCAGCCGTTCCTCATACTCAAGCCCATCGATAGTTGAGCCATGCCGTTCCCACAGGCCAAAGTACTTTTCGAATCCCTGCCTGGATTCAGCAGCAATGTAATCGGCCACGGCTTCCCGCAGGATGGCCGCGCGAGACTTGCCCTCGGCCTTGGCCATCGCGTCCAGCCGGGCGACGTCTTCTTCGGGTATATCAACAAGGAAGCGCGCCATAATGATATACTGATATCATATCATGATATCAGGTCAAGCTGAAGATCGTCCGCCCGTCGCCTGATCCGCGCAGGTCGACGCCGAACACCACATGCTCCGCCGCTGTCGCGACCATGTTGCCCATTACCAGCTTGCCCTTTTCTCCGCCCACGCCCGGCTCGATGCGATAAGGCTGGAAGATCAGCCGGCAATAGTCGTGCATTTCCAGGTGGACGCGGATCGCCTGGAAGAACCCTTCGCCCAGTTCCTTCTCGTCCGACTGGATCGGCGCGACCAGCGCGGCCGCTTGCAGTTGGCCTTCCTCGGCCTGGAAGCGGATGCTCTTGCAGGTCAGGTTATAGACTTCAGCCAGCGGCACCTGCGTGCTTTCGTCTTCCTCACGCAGGAAATCCACCGCGCCGG
>JAZKFK010000140.1:0-2805 GCA_040386475.1 Pseudomonadota bacterium
AGGCGCGCTTCCCATTGGGCGCGCTGCTGGTCGAGCCAGGCCTGCAATGGGTCCAGCGCGTGGGGCACCAGCGCACAAGTGCGGGTGCGGCCATCCTTGGTGGAGACGATCAGGCCGGCATCCTCCAGCACGGCCAGGTGCTTCATCACCGTGGGCAGGCTGAGACCGGTAGGTTGCGCCAGGTCGGACACGCGGGCGGGCGCTTTCGCCAGCCGCGCCAATGCCTGGCGGCGCGTGTCATCGGACAGGGCGTGGAACAAGCGGGATAGCTCGGGGTCATACTTAGTCATGTAGCTAAGTATGACCTGCCGAGTTTACGATGCAAGCAGAAACTTTGCCGAATGGCTAGGTATTAGCCGTGTGCAAGTCGCTGTTCACTGACGTGGCCGCTGCGGGCGGCAGAGCGATCAGTGCGCTGGCGCAGCCGATGTTCGCGCAGCAACTGGTTGAGCAGGACCTGGCCGAAATCCCAGTCACCGATCGCGGATTCGGCGTTGATGTGGCCTTTCGCGCCGGCATCGGCAAACCGCACGCCCCAGTCACGCGCGAGCATGCGCGCGGTGAGGTGCTGGCAATAGTCATCGTTGCGGCTGGCCGCCAGGAAAGCGGGGAACGGCAGCGGCTGGCGCGGACAACTGCCGAAGCGCGCCAACCGCGGATCGGTACCGGGCCGGTCCACATCGGGCGGCGCCACCAGCAGCGCGCCGACCACCGGATTGCCGAAAGCCGGCTGCTCGTACTCCGCCCACCACGCCACAGCCAGGCAGCCAAGGCTGTGCGCCACCAGGATAACCGGCCGGCCCGCCCGATGGATCGCCAGGTTCAGCTTGTTCACCCAGGTGTTGCGATGCGGATCGTTCCACATGCCCAGGTCAACCCGATGGCAATCGTCACGCTGGTGTTCCCAGCGGCTTTGCCAGTGATCGGCGTTGCTGTTGTTCAGGCCGGGGACCAGCAGGATCAGCGGATCCTGAGCCAGCGATCCGTGGGCAAGAGCGGTGTCGTAAGTCTGTGTCATGGCGAAATCCTTGGCAGGGGTTACGCCGTCCGATTGGTATGGTCCGACTTCGCCACTATAACTCAACTGAAATACTTGACAATAGGGCTGCGCCGACACGTTGGTTTTGCGCGACCGATTAAAGCAGCCGCAATTGCCCCTCCGGCGAAGGGGCGCGGAACTGGCTGCAATCCAGATCGAACCGCGCCTTTTCCAGCCCGGCGCGTTTGGCTGCCAGGCGGAAGCGGGCGCGGAACAGGTCGGCCCATACGCCGCTGGGGCGCATGCGGTGAAAGAAGCGGGCATCGTTGTCCTTGCCCTGGCGCACCGACTGAACGATTCCCATCACCTTGCCCGCGCGGTCGGGATAGTGGACATCCAGCCATTCGCGGAACAGCGGCGCCACTTCCAGCGGCAGGCGCAGCATGATCCACCCTGCCTTGCGCACGCCATCGGCGGCGGCGCGGGCGATGATTTCCTCCATGAAGCAATCGGTGATCGCCGGGATCACAGGCGAGATAGAGAGGTGCGCGGGCACCCCGGCCTGTGCCAACCGCGCCAGCGCCGCCAGCCGCTTGGCAGGGGAGGCGGCGCGCGGCTCCAGCTTGCCCGATAGCACAGGATCCAGCGAGGTGACCGAGATCGCCACCGCCACAAGGTTCAGCGCGGCCAGTTGTTCCAGCAGGTCGAGATCGTCGAGCACCCGGTCGCTCTTGGTGGTGATCGTCACCGGGTGCCGCGTTTCCAGGCACAGTTCCAGCACGCTGCGGGTGATGCGATAACGCCGCTCGATCGGCTGATAGGGATCGGTATTCGTGCCCATGGCGATGGGTTTGGGCATGTAACGCGGCTGTGCCAGCGTCTTACGCAACAGCCGGGCAGCGTCAGGCTTGGCAAACAGCTGCGTCTCGAAATCCAGGCCGGGCGACAAGTCGAGATAGGCATGGCTGGGCCGGGCATAGCAATAGACGCAGCCATGCTCGCAGCCCCTGTAGGCATTGATCGATCGGTCAAAGCCGATGTCGGGCGACTGGTTGAAGGTGAGGATGGAGCGTGGATG
This sequence comes from Pseudomonadota bacterium, assembly GCA_040386475.1. GTDB lineage: Bacteria > Pseudomonadota > Alphaproteobacteria > Sphingomonadales > Sphingomonadaceae > Alteraurantiacibacter. Next base: position 2,058 of record JAZKFK010000140.1, read on the forward strand.
CTCCTCGATCACCGTGGTGCGCAGCTTGGGCGGGTTGCCATCCAGCGCGCGCATTGCGTCGCGCCAGTCGTCGTCCACCTCGCGCTGTGGCAGGGCGAAGCGGGTGCTGGCGGCGCTGCTCTGTGCGCCGCGACCGTCCACTTTGTCCCGCTGAGTCATAGTCGGAACATAGTAGGAACTCCGCTGGACCGGAAGCTATTTCTCGCGGAGCCTCGGCATCAGTTCCACGAAGTTGCATGGCCGGTTGCGTGCATCGAGTTGCTCGGCCAGAATCTTGTCCCACCCGTCACGCACCGCGCCGTTGGAACCGGGCAGGGCGAAGATGTAAGTGCCGTCCGCCACCACCGCGCAGGCGCGTGATTGCACGGTGCTGGTGCCGATCGACTGGTAGCTGAGCCAGCGGAACAGCTCGCCAAAGCCGGGAATGTCGCGCGTTTTCACCTGCTCCAGCGCCTCGGGCGTCACGTCGCGCCCAGTAAGTCCGGTGCCGCCGGTGGAAACCACCGCATCCACGCTCGGATCGGCGATCCATTGGCGCAACTGGTCGGCGATCAGCTCGGCATCGTCTTTCAGGATCGTGCGTGCCACCAGCTTGTGGCCCGCGCCGGTGATCCGCTCGGCCAGGATATCACCGGAGGTATCGTCTTCCAGCCCGCGCGTGTCGGACACGGTCAGCAAGGCAATGGCGATGGGTTTGAATGTGCGGCTCTCGTCAATCGCCATCATTGCCTCCTGCGCTGAACAGCAC
>JAZKFK010000140.1:2905-6053 GCA_040386475.1 Pseudomonadota bacterium
GCGCTGGCGCGGAAGTTGGATTCCTGCAGGATGTGGGCATAGGCCAGCGCCGGATCCACCTGCCACCCGGTCAGCGGGGTCCACTTCGGCGTGGGGTAAAAACTGGTGGGATCGGCCTGCGCGCCCGGCGGGGCATTGTAGGCCATGTACAGCTGGGTCTGCGGGAAGCCCAGGTCACGCGCCAACCGCGACAAGGCCGGATAGTCCGAAGGATCGCCGATGCGCGCCTGGTGCAGCAGGACTTCGCTGGCCACCTCATCCTCGCCGATCTCGGTCAGTGCGATGGCGACCTTGACGTTGTTGTAGCGGCCGACCCGCTGCCAATCCTGATCCGAGAAGTCGGCGCGGGCCACGGTGTCGGGCAGGCGGCGGCCCAGCTGCTCGGAGGCGAGCATGCCATAAAGGGTCTGGTCCTCGCCCGCTGCCAAGTTAAGCAACGCATTGCCATCGGACGGACGGCGGCAACGCATGGCGGCGCGCGCGGCCCAGTAAAGCGCGGCGCTGCGCAGTTCGACGTTCTCCGCCCGCTCGGCGGAACGGCGGAACGCTTCGTCAGCCTCGCCGCAATCACTGAGGCGGAAGGCAGCCAGCCCGCGGGTAAATTCGCCCTCGGCCACCCACGGCCCGGCACCTTCGGCCACGGTTCGGGCAAGATAGAGCGCCTGTGCGTCCTGGTTCTCGATGAAGTATGACCACGCCACCCGCTGGCGCCACTCGGCCCGCGCTTCTGCGCTGAGCGTGGCATCAACGCCCGCCAGCAGCGCAAAGGCTCCTTGCGGATCGTCGTTGGTGATCCGGTCGAGAATGGCCGCGCTGACCTCGTCCGGCATCGTCGTGTCTTCGACCGATGCGGGCCGGGTACGGCGCGGGAAGCTGCCGACCGAGCGGAACTGGTTCTGGTATGGCAGCTGCGGCGGGCTGGTGAGGCCGCGCGTCTGGCCAAGGCGGACAAGCTGGGGGGCCATCGGCAGATCGCGCCCGATTTCCAGCCAGGCGGCAATCTGGCCCAGTTCCACCCGCGGCGAGTTGGGGTGCGTGTAATACTCGGCCTGAGCCACGGCATGCAGCAATCCGCCGCTGCGCTGGGCGAGCATGGTCTGCACCTCGCTCCACCGTTCGCCCTGGATGGCGCGGAACACGCCGCGGTAATAGGCCGCGTCATCCTCGCTCAACTGGCGCGGTGCGCGGTTCTGCGCGATGTGCGCCACGAAGTATTCGCGCGACCCCTGCGCCGTAGCGGCAGGGGGCAGGGCGAACGCAACAATGGCAGCGGCGCACAGTGCGGCAAGTCTCATGCAGTTCCCGTCCAGTCGAGCCAGCGGCGCCACAAATCGGCCCGCGAACGGGCGTTGCCTAGCAGGATATCGGGCGCAAGACTCGCCAGCAGTGGCAGCTTGGCATCGGCCAGTGGCAGTTCTCGAACGCCTTGCCGCTTTTCCAGGCCGAGCAAAGGCAGCACGTCCTGCCCCAGCACCAGCACGCGGCGCGGCGCGACCAGCATGACGAGATGGCGCAGTACCTCGCCCAGGCCCTGTTCGCCCAAGGCTTCCCAGTGGGCAGATGGCATATGGCTGGGCAGGGCGGCGGCGATGCTGGCGGCTTGCGGCGCAATGCCCATGGCGCGCAGCATATTGGTGATGAGGACACCCTGCCTGCCGGACAGCAGCGCCTCACCATCCTCCGCTTCAGGCATCGGGACCAGTACCAGCAAGTCAGTCTGTGCCACCAGTCGCGGCGCAACGCGGGAAGCCAGCGGGCCCTCCACCAACGTCGGCTCGTTTACCCACCAGTCGGCCAATTCCGCCAGCGTGGTCGGCCAGCCGGACCTGTCACCGCCGATGGCAGGCGGTGGCGGAGGGGCAACCGCTGTCTCGGGGCGTGGCTTGATCACAACCGGCGCGGCGGGACCAGGTCGGGTTTCAGTCGTCACATCGAGCAGGCTGGCCGGATCGTCCCGGAAATCCGCATCAACGCCTGCCTCGCGCCACCAGTCGAGTGCGGCGGCGAATTGGTCGGCCAAAGAGGGTGGGGGTGATCGGTCCATGATACGGCTACCTTGCGGTCTTGACCTGCTGGCGGGCAGCGATCAAGTGCTTTGGCCATGAACAGGACAGCAAGAAAGAGCGGGGCATGAGCGAACGGGAGTCCATGCCGGTCGATGTGGTGATTGTTGGCGCAGGTCCGGCGGGCCTGGCAGCGGCCATACGCCTCAAGCAGCTCAACCCCGATGCCGAGGTGGTGGTGCTGGAGAAGGGCGCCGAGGTTGGCGCGCATATCCTTTCTGGCGCGGTGATCGATCCGCGCGCGCTGGACGAACTTCTGCCCGACTGGCGCGATGCCTGCCCGTTGGCGAAAACTCCGGTCACCGAGAACCTGCACTGGGTGCTCAGCCGCGCTGGCCATTGGGAAATGCCGCACCTGGCCTTGCCCCCGCTGATGAGCAACACCGGCAATTACACCGGCTCGCTGGGTAACCTCACCCGCTGGCTGGCCGAGCAGGCCGAAGGGCTGGGCGTGCAGGTGTTCCCCGGCTTCCCTGCCAGCGAAGTGCTGTTCGATGATGCCGGCAACGTGGCGGGCGTCGCCACGCAGGACATGGGTGCGGCGCACGATGGCAGCCACAAGCCGGACTATCAGGCGGGCATGGAACTGCACGCGAAGTACACCCTGTTTGCAGAAGGTGCGCGCGGCCACCTGACCAAGCAGATGAAGGCGCGCTTTGCGCTGGAAGCCGATTGCCAGCCGCAGGTCTATGGCCTGGGCATCAAGGAGCTGTGGGACATCGATCCCGCCAAGCACGAACTGGGCCGGGTGATCCACACGCAAGGCTGGCCCTTGTCCGAAAGCAACACCTGGGGCGGCGGGTTCCTCTACCACCAGGAGGGCGGACAGGTTGCCCTGGGCTTCGTTACCGCGCTCGATTATGCCAACCCATGGGTCTCTCCGTTCGAGGAGTTCCAGCGCTGGAAGCAGCACCCGGCGATCCGCGAAGTGCTGGAAGGCGGGCGGCGCGTGGCCTATGGCGCGCGGGCAATCAACGAGGGCGGCTGGCAGTCCGTGCCCACGCTGGCCTTCCCCGGCGGCGCGCTGATTGGCTGCGCGGCGGGCTTCGTCAACGTGCCGCGCATCAAGGGCAGCCACACCGCGA
>JAZKFK010000141.1:0-1751 GCA_040386475.1 Pseudomonadota bacterium
TGCGCGGCCAGTTGCGCCTCGGCAGCTTCCTGCACCACGGCCTCGATGCCCCGGCGCTCCTCGTTCAGGCGCGAGAGTTGCTGGGCGATGGCCTGGGCCTCCGCCGGATCTTCCGTAGTCAGCAGGCGCACGCCAAGCGTCGCCTCGCCCACGCGCCCGCCGGCATTGATCCGCGGCCCCAGCGCAAAGCCGCAATCGCTGCACGATGGCGGGCGGGTGAGCCTGGAGGCATCAATCAGCGCCGCCATGCCCACGTTACGCCGCTTGGCCATCACCTTGAGGCCTTGCGCCACGAAGGCTCGGTTGAGTCCGCGAATCTGCGCGACATCGGCCACCGTGCCCAGCGCCACCAGATCCAGCAGCGAGAACAGGTCAGGCTCTGCCCGTCCGGCAAAATAACCACGTCCGCGCAGGGTCCGCACCAGCGCCACGGCCAGCAGGAAAGCCACGCCCACCGCCGCCAGATGGCCGTGCGCGGTGCCGATGTCGCTTTCGTCCAGCCGGTTGGGGTTCACCAGCGCATAGGCGCGCGGAAGTTCGGGCGAGCACTTGTGATGGTCCACCACGATCACATCGATCCCGGCATCGTGCGCTGCGGCCAGCGCCTCGTGCGCCATGGCGCCGCAATCTACGGTGACGATAAGACTGGATCCGTCCTGCCCCAATTGCACCAGCGCCTGGCCCGATGGGCCATAACCTTCCAGCAGGCGATCGGGGATGTAATGACCCGCATCGTGACCCAGCATTCGCAGCAGCCGGATCAGCAGCGCGGCACTGGTGGCGCCGTCCACGTCATAATCGCCGTATATGGTTACCTTCTCGCCGCTGATAACGGCCTCAGCCAGCCGCTCCGCCGCGCGGTCCATGTCGGCAAAATGCGAAGGATCAGGCAGAAAACTACGCAATGAAGGATCGCGGTGCTGCGCCAGGTCGTGCAGGGGCACACCGCGCGCCATCAGCAATTGCCCGACGATATCCACGCCATTGCCCGCCATGGCTCCGGTCAACTGCATCGGCCCGCCCAGCCAGTGCCAGCTTTTGCCGGTTAGCGAACGGTCAACGCCGAGGATGGTAGCGGTGGTGACCATGTTGTTTCGTAAATAGACAAAACCTAAGGTGTAATAAAGCCCTGCTGCCATAAAAGACTTGTCCACCACTGGCACGATATGCCCAATCAAGGCCACACAGCTTTGACTTGAAACGAAATTCGCATAGGCCCTTTCGCGGGAAACGATTTGAGGACCGGAATTGGCCGGATTGAGGAGATTGCAGACTATCGCCCTGGCACATCGCCCCATTGGTGAGAGGCTGGATAATGCCGTCGTGCTGTTGTTCGCGGCTGGCAAGCGCCCGCGTGCGTCCGACATAGTGGGGCATTCGCTTAAGCAGGGGCAGTTTGCGGTAACCTTCGAGTCCGAGGCGGATGGACCAGACGCGGTCGCTGGCGGTCGGCAATGGGCCGAATTGCTGGCCAACGGCCTGACGTTCGATCTTTCGGGCCTGTCGCCAGGTCCGCCAGAATCGGCGGAGGGCGGGGTGCATTTTTATGGTTACGACCAGCAGCCCGACTTGACTGAATGCGAGGCGCTGCGGCTGGTGCCCGGTCCGCATCTGGTCAGTGGCGGGCCGATGATCCCGGTGATCCGCTGCCTGGCGTGGCTGGCGGCCGAACTGGCTACACTGGAAGGCTTGCTGGGCATCTTGTGGAAGCCCGCGCACACGGTATCGGCACCCGCCTATTTTCGCGAAGG
>JAZKFK010000142.1:0-7247 GCA_040386475.1 Pseudomonadota bacterium
TGGCGGAGAGGGTGGGATTCGAACCCACGTTACGGTTACCCGTAAACCGCATTTCGAGTGCGGCGCGTTCGACCACTCTGCCACCTCTCCGCAAGGCGGGCGGGTGCTGTTGCATAGGCACCGGCCGGTCAGGAAGGGCGCGGTTAGCCGATGATGCAGCGCTTGCCAAGCCCTGTGTCGCAGGCATATTCGCTTCGTGGGCGATCGCTGGGGGATTGTCACCGCTGCCGCCCTTGCCGCAGCGCGGCAAAGACCTATATTGGCGGCTATGGAAAGTCCGGATTTCTCCTTTCCGCAGGCCCGCCACGCCATCGGTGCTCCCCGCAAGTCCAGCGCGCGCTTCGCCATTGGCGATGTGGTGCGCCACAAGCTGTTCGATTTCCGCGGCGTGGTGTTCGATATCGACCCGATCTTCGCCAACAGCGAGGAATGGTACGAAGCGATTCCCGCAGCCATGCGCCCGCGCCGTGATCAGCCGTTCTATCACCTGATGGCCGAGAACGAGGACGCCAGCTACATTGCCTATGTCAGCCAGCAGAACCTGGAGGCCGATGGCGATGGCGGCCCGGTGGATCACCCTGGCCTGGGCCAGTTGTTCGATGATTATGCCAAGGGCCGCTATGTCCTGCGCCGCAAGCTGACGCACTAGAGCTTTTTCAGCTCTTGATCTTCCAGCCAGTGCGCAGCGCCTGGTAACACACCAGCCCCAGCACCACGTTCAGCAGCCCCATTGCCAGCGCCGCTCCTGCCACGTGCATGTTGGTGTTGCCGATGTCGCTTTGCCCAAGAAAGCCGAAGCGGAAGCCGCTGATCATGTAGAAGAACGGGTTGGCCCGGCTGATCGCCTGGAATGCCGGGGCAAGGTTCGAGATCACGTAGAACGTGCCCGAAAGCAGGCTGAGCGGGGCGACAATGAAGTTGGTAACGGCCGCGTTGTGATCGAACTTCTCGGCCCACAGGCTGGCCAGCAGTCCCATCTGCGCTAGCAGCAGCGCGCCCATCAGGCCAAACCACACGATCGCCCACGGATGCGCCACCTGCATATCCACCCCCGGCCACAGCGCCATGGCCAGCGCCACGGCGCCGCCCACCATCACGGCGCGGGTGACGGCAGCGCCGACGATGGCGATCATCAGTTCGGCCGCGCTCAGGGGCGGCATCAGGTAATCGATGATGGTGCCTTGCATCTTGCCGCCCAGCAGGCTGAAGCTGGCATTGGCAAAGGCGTTCTGCATCATGCCCATCATGATAAGGCCCGGTGCGACGAACGTGGCGAAGTTTACGCCAAGGATCTGCCGGTCACCCCGCCCCATCGCTACACTGAAAATGACCAAAAACATCAGCGTGGTGATGGCCGGAGCCCAGACAGTTTGCGTCTGCACCTTGAGAAAGCGGCGGATCTCCTTAATATAGAGGCTCCACAGCCCAATCCGGTTGATCCCGGTAATCTGCGGCTGACCCTTGGGCGGGAAACCGCGCCCGGCAATCCCGCCGGCATCGGCATTAACAGACGCAGGCTGGCCTTCAGGGTCAGCGGCGACTGGAGCGATGTTTGCTGGGGCTTGATCGGCCATGTTGTGCCGCCTATCGGCCTAGACATGCCTTGGCAAGTTATTGGGGCAAGCCACTGGGGGCAAGCTCTTGGCCGGTGTCCTGCCCGCCTGAACATACGGATTTGCACATGAGTTGGACTGAAGAACGCATCGGTACCCTCACCAAGATGTGGGAAGGTGGCTCCACGGCCAGCCAGATCGCTGACGAGCTTGGCGGTGTTTCGCGCAATGCGGTGATCGGCAAGGCGCACCGGCTTGGCCTCAAGTCCCGCCCTTCGCCGGTCAAGGCAAACGAGGCCAAGGTCGAACGCAAGAAGGAGCCCGCGCCCGAAGTGCGGGTGGCCGCTGCGCCAGTAGTCCGGACCAAGGCCCCCGCCCCGCCGCCCGCGCCGCGCACCAACACGCCCGTCAACGCGCGCCCGGTCGCTGCCGAAGACGCCGCGCCCGCAACGCCGCGCCCACTGGACGAGAACAGCCAGCCCATGCCCGGCCGGTCTGACAGCGTGCGCGTGCACTCGGTCGGTCCCGGCGGATTCGTGCGGCAGGGTCCGGGTGAACAGCAGGCGCCGATCCCGCCCGCTCCGCCGCGCCGCCGCGTGCCGGCCAAGCCCAGTGCCGATATCGTCGGCAAGACAGGCCTGCTGGACCTGAACGATCGCGTGTGCCGCTGGCCAATGGGCCATCCGGGCGAGGCAGACTTTCATTTCTGTGGCGACAAGGTGAACCCGGGGTTCCCCTATTGCGTCGATCACTGCGGGCGGGCCTATCAGGCACAGCTGCCGCGCGGTGCCCGCCGTCCCCCGCCGCCCCTGCCATTCGGTGGACCCAGAGTCCGTTGACCGTCCGCTAAACGCAGGCACGACAAAAGGAAAGGCCCGGTTCCAGCACATGGAACCGGGCCTTTTCGTTGCGCCACCGCGAGATCGAGTGCTTTGGCGGCCCGCACGCCAGGTAGGGTAGGCGTACGGGCCGGCCTCAGCGCCGGATCCGTCTGGCGAAAGATCCGAGAAAGGACGCGCGACCCCACGCTGCGAGGGGGGGGGGAGGAGAATGCCACGTGGGGCCGCACGATCTGGGGAAACTTAAGGCGCCCTGGCTTGGGGTCCAGGACGCCGAGACCGAACAACTCATCGACGCGACCCGAAGAGCCGTCGCTGGTCTCGCCGGGGCGTATACGGGAGCGCCACAGGGTACGCATGTAACGTGATTGCCCGACACTGGCAGACCGCGTTCAGGTAGCCGGTCAGTCCTCGCCGTATTGCTCCTTGCGTTGCTGCGCCACGAACCGTTCGTAATCTCCCGAGACCAGCAGTCCTTGCGTGATGGCCTTGACCGACGCGGTGGTGCGATCGGTCACCCCCAGCTTGGCAAAGATGCGCCGCACATAAACATCGACCGAGCTGGGCGAGATGGCGAGGATCTCGGCAATCACCGAATTGCTCTTGCCGCGGCCGATCCAGTAGAGAACCTCAAGCTCGCGATTGGACAGCGCTGGCAGGTCCTGGCTGTGCTGCACGATGTTGCAATAGACGCGGAACGCGGTCTGCCCGACAGTCTGGATGCGGCGCAGGTTCATGCCTTCGGGCCGGGGGCCGTCCGCTGGCAGGATCGCTCCCAGAAATCCGCTGCGACCGTTGGGACCAAAGCAGGCCACTCCGACCCCGCGCCCCAGTCCGTGTTGCGCGGCAAACTCCAGATAGCGCTGCTGCCTGGCCGAGAATTTTACCTCCGCCAGGTCATCGGGCCAGACCACCGGTTCGGTCCGGTCCATCGCCAGAACCGGTAGCGGGTCAACTAGGTGCAGCCGCTCACGGTATTGCTTCTCCCACACCCACGGCAGGCCCCAGTTGGTGACGATGCGGCCCACGCGCGGATCACGCGTCAGCGGGGCGAGAAAATAGGCCTGGGTAATGCCGAACAAGGCCAGCGCATCCATCATCGCCTGGCGCAGGGATTCGACCTCGGTGCTCGCGCCGATTGTCTCCAGCCGTTGGGAGTACGAGTCGTCGTCTACTTGCATGCCCCTAACCCCAAGTGAGGAACTGCAAACTCTGGTACTGCCGCCCGGCTTCGGGGCCGTGTGCCGCAGCTATCCGCGCAGACTGGCACCATGGCCAGCCGCGCGCAAGTCTGGCCTTTTATCAGCCGTGAGAGTGGCTGGCGCCCGAAGGCGGCACGTGCCTGTCAATGATGAAGGCGGCCACGCCCAACAGCACCGCTGCCGCAATCAGAGCGGCGAAATAGGGGACCAGGCTGCCGGATCCCATGTCGATCAGGTTGCCGCCAAACAGCGATGCGGCCACCGCGCCCACGCGCGACATGAAAATGCCAAAGCCGATCCCGGCCGAGCGGCACGACGGCGGATAACCGTGCGTCATCAGCGCATACATGCTGGCGACGCCGGCACTGAAGATGGCAGCGGACAAGCCGAACAACGCCACCACCAGCCATTGGTCGCTGGCCGATGAAGCGGTAGTCATCGGCTCCACCCGCAGCATCAGCGTGGTCAAGGTGGCGATCAGTGCCGCGCTCAGTATCAGGAACATACGCTTGGAGCCAAACTTCTGCACCAGCAGGCCTGCAAGGATCGAGGATATGATCGAGGTAATCCCGCCGATCGACACGGCATAGGCCGCCAGTTCAAAACTGAATCCTTTGGCCGTCAGGAACGTGGTACCCCAGTTGAGCATGCCGTAAGCCACCAGCGCCGCGCCGCCAAAAGCCAGCCCCACGCCCACATTCAGCCGCAGGTTGCTGGCATGGAACACGCCGATGGTGCCGCCCGCATGGTCCAGCGCGTGACTCTCTACTGCCAGTTCGAACGGTTGATCCAGCACCCGCGCTGCCACTTTGTGCGCAGCTTCCTTTTGGCCTTTCAGCAGCAGGAACGAGGGGCTTTCACGCAGCACGAACACGATCAGCAGCAGCACCAGCAAGGTCGCCGCACCCACAATCACGAAAGCACCGCGCCAGCCATAATCGGCCAGCAGCGAAGGTGCCAGCAGGCCCACTACGGTGCCGCCCGCCGGGGTGCCGACCGACATGGTGGTGACCCCTACAGAGCGCCAGCGCGTCGGCAGCCAGTCACCCGCCAGCGTGATCGCAGTGGCATAGGCGCCGCCGAAGCCCAGCCCGCCAACCAGCCGCCACGCGGCCAGCTGCTCCACGTCAGCCGACCAACTGGCGCCAATTGTGGCCAGCGAGAAAACCACGGTGGACAGCGCCAGCGACCAGCGCCGCCCCACCTTGTCACCCAGCCAGCCGCCACCCCACGAGCCGAGGCCAAAGCCGACCAGCGCCGCACTCATGGCCAGACCAAAGGTACCGCGATCGACGCCGAAATCCTCGATCACCTTGGGTGCAACGATGCCCAGCAGCTGCGCGTCCATCCCGTCGCAGATCAGCACCAGCATGCAGATGACAAAGGCGATCACCGACCAGCGGCGGATCGGCTGGCGCGAAATGGCTTCGCTGAACGGCAGGGCCTGCCGCGCATTCGTTTCGATCATGATCTTTTTTTCTCTCCCGGAGGAGCGATCATGCGGCAATCGCCGGAAAATACCAGAGCTAATGCGGCCGCTATTCAGCGACCACCACTTCCTCCGCCCAGCCCTTGTCAAGCCGGTGGAAGCGGTCCTGCCGCGCCGAATGGTAGGTCAACATGGCCTCGCGCTCCTCGCCCACGTAGAGTGCGCGCAGGATCGATCCGGCCACACCGTGGGTTACCACCACCAGGTTACGGTTGCCCGCCCAGCGCAGCCAGCCCCACAGCCGCTCCATCGCTGCATCCAGCCCCTCGCCATCGGTGCAGTGCCGCGCCCAGGCGGCAAGGAAGCACGGCTCAGCCTCCACCATCGGATCGCGCGCACAGATCGAGGCGAAATGGTGCTTCTCCCACGACCCGCAGGATACCTCCTGCAACCGCGCATCGGTAATTACCGGACTCTCGATACCGGCTGCCTCGCGCACGATCTGAGCCGATTGAAGGGCGCGTTCCTGCGGGCTGGAGATGATCTCGTAATCGGTCGCCCCTGCCAGCAACTCGCCCAGCTTGCGGCCCATGGCCTCGGCTTGCACCAGGCCCTCGCTGGTGAGTGGACTGTCAAGCCGGCCCTGGATGCGCCGCTCAAGGTTGAATTCGGTCTGGCCGTGCCGCAGCAGGTAAATCATTGGCCACCTGCCGGCGAGCGCGAGCCGAGATCGAGCACCATATCGCCGGCGTCTTCCTTGGGAACAGGGCGATTGCCGGGTGCCATCAGGTTGCGCACCTGCTCGGCCCGCATGGTCTCGAACTTGACGCGGCCGGGCGTCGGCTCATCCGTGGGAAAGGCATCCTCGATCTCGCGATGGCGCTGGCGCACTTCGTCCAGGAATTCGCGATTGGTGAAAATGTAGAAGCGGTTGGCCTTGATCGCTTCCACCACCATGCGGCCGGTATCCTCTGGATCGATTGCCCCACGCATGGCGTCCCACAGGTCTTTCAGGAATGGCGGGGCATTGGCTTCGTCGATGCTCGGATCATCCTCTGGCAACGGCACCAGCGCGGTGCGTGTGGCGCCGGGGAACAGGCACGAGACGCCGATGCCCTTGGGCGCCAGCTGCATCCGCAAGCTTTCCGAAAAGCCGCGCACGGCATACTTGGCGGTGGAATAGGCCGCCAGCCCCGGCAGCGGCACAATCCCAGCCATGGAACTGGTGTTGACGATATGCCCGCCCTCGCCCTGCGCGCGGATGATCGGGGCCACGATCTTGGTGCCGTTGACCACGCCGCCCAGGTTAACGGCGATGGCCTTGTCCCAATCATCGAAATCGGGGCTGGCTGCCGTGCCGCCGCCGTTGACCCCGGCATTGTTGCACAGCACATGGATCTTGCCGAAATGAGCCAGCGTCTCGTCCACTGCGGCTTTCAGGCTCTCGCGACTGGCGACATTGCATTGCACGAACATGGCGGCGTTGTTGCCCGCCAACTGCTCCTTGGCCTTGGCGATATGCTCATCGCTCCAGTCGGCCAGGCTCACCTTCATGCCTTCGGCCAGGAAAGCCTTGGCGAGGCCAAGACCGATACCGCTTGCCCCGCCGGTGATGAAAGCCACCTTGCCTGTCAGATCATCCATGCAGCCTTGTCTCCCCTGTCTGTCTGCCACTTCCTGCAACCCAATGATGGCGGTTTGCGGGCACTGCTGTCCAGCGGCATCTTGGATCTGCCATTCGACCCCTAGTTGCACGGTAAAGAATTGGAAAGCATTGGGAAAAATGTCTCGCAAGGTCATTCCTCGAGAACTTCTTAACCATTCTCCGTTACCTCCCGCCGATTGGAGGGAATGGGATGACCGGGCTGCGCGACCTGTTCACAGTCGGTGGAGACTTGCAGAGATACCGTCGTCTGCTCTGGATCGGCCAGTGCGGAACGGCCGCGCTGTTGCTCGCCTCGCTGCTGCTTTCCGGCCGTGCCGCTTCCGTCCTGATCGCGTTTGGCGCCGCCTTGATGGGCGGCCAATTCCTGATGGCACGACTGGTTGCCCGGCGCTCCACCCTGCTGATCGAGGAACATGCCCGCCTGTTCCGCGAGGCCGAGGATTCGCGCCAGCAAATCGAGCAGTTGTTTGCCATGACCGACATGCTGCAAAGCGCCGAAAACCACGAGGACGTGGGCGCAATCCTGGAAGCGAGCGCGGTCAGCCTGCTGCCCGCCTT
>JAZKFK010000143.1:0-1688 GCA_040386475.1 Pseudomonadota bacterium
GCCACGCTGTTCGCGACACTGGGCGGGGTCGAAAACCTGCCCAAGCCGCTGATGGTGGCGATGGGCATCACGCTTGGCTCGATGATCCTGTTCGCCGTGTTGCGGATGCCCAGGGGCACGCACGATGTGCCGACCACGGAGGAATTCGAGGAAGCGCTGCAACCGCGCGTGGAATAACGCACGTCTGGTTGCGCTTTTGGCCGCTGCCCCCATATTGGCTGGGCGGGCCGGGCCCCTCTGGCGATAGCTATGCTGTCGTGATGTCGGACCGCATCGGGGTAACCCGGTGATGGCTCGGTAGCTTTGCTTATCCCACCTTCATCGCCCCCCGGTTGGACCAATGCCACGAAGGGAGTTTAGCCATATGACCTATCCTGCAGCAGGAATGCCCTGCCCCGTTTGTGCCGTGCCGCTGGTGATGAGCGACCGGCAAGGGGTGGAAATCGACTATTGCCCGCAATGCCGCGGGGTGTGGCTGGACCGCGGCGAACTCGACAAGATCATCGAACGCAGCGCCGCCGCCGAAGTGGTACCCCCGCCCGTTGCCCCGCGCCCGGCGCCCTATCCGTCAGCGCCGCAGCCGCAGTATGCGCGCGAACGCGAATACGGCCATGATGGCTACCGGCCCGACCGCAAGGGCTATCCCAAGCGCAAGAAGTCGTTCCTGGAAGAGCTGTTCGATTGAGTGGCGGCGGAAGGGGCGGGAGCGAACGGGCCGGTCCGGCGTGCAGCAGGCTCAACGGGGATCCCCGAAAGGCTGGCAATGTATAGTACCGCAACGGGCGATGGCCCGCCCCTGATTCTCGTCCACGGGCTGGGCAGCAACGGCGAGACCTGGCGGGGCATATTGCCCGCATTGGCAGTTGGCCGCCGGGTCATCGCGATTGATTTGCCCGGACACGGAAGGAGCCCTGCCGAACACGACAGCGCCACTTTCGATGGTCTGGCGCGCAGTCTTGAAGCCTTTCTGGTCGAGCAGGATTTCGCCAGGGCGGATCTGGTCGGCAGTTCGCTTGGCGGGCGGCTGGTGCTGGAAATGGCCCGCCGCGGGCGCGCGGGATCGGTGGTCGCGCTTGATCCCGGTGGGTTCTGGCAGGGGTGGGAACGGACATTCCTCCGCACCACCCTGCAAGCCTCTGGCGCACTGCTGCGCGGGCTCCATGGGATGCGCGCCGTTATGGCGCGAAATCCTGCCACGCGCACCATGCTGCTGGCGCAACTCTCGGCGCACCCGTGGAAGCTCGACGGTGATACGGTGGCGGCTGAACTTGAAAGCCTGGCAACCACCAAGACGTTCAGCGGATTGGTGAACAACCTTGCCACCGCGCCAATGCAGAGCGGCCCCGCCGCCTGGGAAGACTGCCGCATCGCGGTTGGCTGGGGTCGGCATGATCGCTTGTGCCTGCCCGTGCAGGCCGCCCGGGCCATGGCCGCTTTCCCAAATGCCCGCTTGCATTGGTTTGAACACAGCGGGCATTTCCCTCACTGGGACGAACCTGACGCAACAGTGCGCCTTATCCGCGAGACAACCGCAGGCTGATCCCGCCGGCACGCCCGATTCCCGGCCCAGCTTACTCCCAGAAGGCCACGCTGCGGCATTCGATGCTTTCGCGCACATTGGCGTTCACCGCGCTCGCATCGCGGAAGGCCGAATGCGGGCAGCGCCAGGTGACCGAATGATCGCTGTC
>JAZKFK010000144.1:0-4726 GCA_040386475.1 Pseudomonadota bacterium
TGGGGGATTGCGCGCGCACTAGCGCCAAGTGGCCAACAGGGCAAGTTGGCAATGATTCAGGCTGCGAGCATTCATGACACCGCAAACCAGCGCTGCTATGCCCGGGCCATGATCCGCAAACTGCTCATCACCACATTGTCGCTGGCGCTGGCCGTTCCGCTACAGGCACCCGTGCACGCCCAGGGTCCGATCGGCACGGTCGAACGCGGGCACTATGTCTGCGAACTGCCCTCAACCGTGCCAGGTGTGGTGGCACTGGCGCAACCGGATGAGAGTTTCGAGATTGCCGGGGCCTCACGCTACCGCTCCCCTCAAGGCAACGGCACCTATTTGCGCCGCGGCGACCGGATGATGATGACCAGCGGGCCGCGTAACGGCATGGAATACGTGGTTCTGTCCAATTCGATGTTGCGCAAGATCCAGAGCGGCGAGCCGGGGCGTTTGCGCTGCTTCTGGCGCGGGCGCTGATCAGTAAGTGCCGGACTGCAGCAAACCGTAAGGGTTGAGTGGCGTCGTCGCAGCCGACCACGGCGCTTCGGGCCTGATCAGGGATACGGCAAAATGCAGGTGTGGCGCTTCCCGGCTGGCATTGCCGGTCCAGCCCACCGCCCCGATCGGATCGCCGGCTTCCACCGTGTCACCTTCGCGCAGCAACGGCGCGTAGTTGCGCAAGTGTGCGTAATAGAAGATCACCGTGCGGTCGGCCGATCTTACATAGACAGTATTGCCGCCCTCGGCTGAGGTGAACAGCTTTTCCACCGTGCCGCCTGCAGCGGCCACCACGGGCGTGCCTTCGGGCGCCATGATGTCGATGGCATCGTGCTGGCGCTGCCCTTCGGCGCGCGAGTCTTCGTAGGTATCGACCAGCGAGTCCCGCAGCACGCCCTCCACCGGAATGATAATGCGGCGTGATCCGGCGGTCACGGGGTCGGCCGGAACCACTGCGGCGTCTGCTTGCGCGGCAGCAGGCCCGGCTACCACCTCCGCCGGCTGCACTCCGCCATTCGCGTAAGGCCAATAAAGCGCGCCCACCAGCAGCCAGAACAGCGAAGTGCAGGACACCGAAATCGCCACCAGCCGGAGTGATTTAATGGTCGAGGATCCGGTCATTTCTGGAAGGTGACCTTGGTGCCGGTGGAGACCATGCCCGCCAGCCGGGCCGCGTCCCAGTTGGTCAGGCGCACGCAGCCATGGCTTTGCGCACGGCCGATTGTTTGCGGCTCGGGCGTGCCGTGGATGCCGTAATGCTCCTTGGTCAGATCGATCCAGACGACCCCGACTGGCCCGTTTGGTCCGGGCGGCAATTGCAGATCTTCGGCATGGTCGGGCACATCCCAAAACAGGTCCGGCTGGTAACTGAAGGGCGGATTGCGCGCCACGCCGGTAATGCCCCATTCGCCGATCGGCAGCGGATCATGGCTTGATCCGGAACTGACGGTAAAGGTGGCCACCAGCTTGCCCCCTTGGTCAAATACCCGCAGCATCTTGTCGGATTCGTCCACCGTGATCCGCGACGCGTCTATCCGCGTGGTGCCCACGCCCAGCGAGGCGAGCGTTTCGCGCCAGCCTTCGGCCTCGATCCCGCCAGCGGCAATCGCATCGCCGCCGATGTTGGGGACGCGGATCTGCTGGCCGGGCGTAAATAGCGGAGCTGCCTCAGCGCCAGACGCGCTGGCAGATGGCGTGGGAGCCGGCGTGACGGGTGCAGCACCGGGCGCGCCTGCGGGCTTCCCGCCGGGGTTGAGCTGGCGCAGCACATCAACCGTGGTGTGGAACCGCTCGGCCAGCTTCTCATCCAGGCTCTCATAGCCCAGCCGTTCCATCTCGGCCTGCCCTTCTGCGCCTTCCGGTATCTTGGGGTAGGTAAGCCTCGACCATTCGGCAGGAATCGTCACCACGCGGGTGGCGGGGATATTGTCCCAGCGGGTCAGTGCTTGCCGCGTCTGCTGGTCTAGCTCGCCAGTGACCGGCAGCGAGAGCGACTCCTGCAATCCCTTGATCGCGTTGGTGGTGGAAAAGCCCATGCTGCCATCCACCACGCCGGGCGCGAAACCAAAGCGGTCCAGCACCACCTGCAACTGCATGATCGGGCGCTGCTCCGGATCGGGATAGACATCGGCAAAGGCCTCGCCAGTGGCGGGATCGCGCGAACGCATCGGATCGGCCAGGTTGTCGTCTGCCGCACTGCTGGCGGCGGTTTCATCATCGGCCCGATCGGTGCCGTTAAGCCCGCAGGCAGACAAGGCAAAGGCGGACACGGAAACGAACAGCAAGCGCATGATGGCAAACCCCTTTGCCTAGCCCAACGCACGGCCAGGCGGTTGGGTCCATCAAGGGGTTTTGTGCGGCGAAGTTCAGCGCGCCATCTGTTCCGCAAAAGCGCGGATCGCCGCTACCTCATCGCCATTCCACACTGCGCCCGACACCGCGAGGAAGTCCGCTCCTGCCGCTACCAGCGGAGCGCAATTGTCGGGCGTGATGCCGCCAATGGCGACACTGGGTATCTCGAACAGGCCGTGCCAGAATTCCAGCACTTCCACATCGGCCACATGCTCGGTCTGTTTGGTGGCTGACGGGAAGAAAGCCCCGAATGCGACATAGTCGGCCCCCGCCTCGCCAGCATCCATCGCCAGGTGGCGACTATCATGGCAAGTGACGCCGATCTGCGCCTCGCGCCCCAGTTCCTCGCGCGCTTCCTTGATGCTGCCATCGCCCTGGCCCAGATGGACACCATCGGCCTTGAGGCGTTTGGCCAGCGCCACCGAATCGTTGACGATGAAGGCCACCTCGCGCTCCACGCAAATCGCCTGCAGGGGTTCGGCCAGCCGCGCCGCCTCGTGCTGGTCCAGCCCCTTCACGCGAAACTGGAACGCGGCCACCAGCCCCTCGCCAGCATCAAGGGCGCGGGCAAGGCGAGCGGGAAAGTCTCCGCCAACTTCAAGCGGAGAGATCAGGTACAGCTGGCACGGGGGCAATTTGGCGGTCATGCCACCGCCCATAGCCGAGCCTGCCGTGAACGCCAAACGGCCCGGCAACGCGCGTTCAGCGGAGCTAAAGCGAGGTCGGCGCATTTGGACGCCATGCTGAAACACACCTCACTGCTGCTCGCCTGCGCTGCGCTGACCGCTTGCGCCACCGTTCCCAATGTTGCCGACGTGCGCCCCGCCGGGAGCGAGGTGACCTTTGGCGAGGCGGTGGCCGTGGCCGACCTCGCACTCACCCCAATCCGCGTGACCGAGGATTCGCGCTGCCCGATCAACGCGCGCTGCGTGTGGGCCGGGCGGATCGTGGTGGAAACGCGCGTGGATGGCCCTGGCTGGCGCGCAACCCTGCCGATGACGCTGGGCGAACCCGCCGGCACGCACGGATATGTTCTGAATCTGGTGTCGGCCGAGCCGGGCCGCATGGCTGGCGTCGACGCCGACAAGCCGCTGGCCTATCGCTTTAGTTATGAAGGCAATTCGCCCGACCGTCCGCTGGACTAATCGTCAGGCGGTTAGCGCGGCTACTCCGGGCAATTCGCGGCCTTCCATCCATTCAAGGAAGGCCCCGCCTGCGGTGGAGATGTAAGTCATGTCCCCGGTCACGCCTGCGTGGGCCAACGCGGCCACGGTATCGCCGCCACCGGCCACTGAGACCAGCGAGCCTTCCTTGGTCAGCGCCGCGGCCATGCGCGCCAGCGCCACGGTTGCGGCATCGAACGGCGGGGTTTCGAAAGCGCCCATCGGGCCATTCCACACCAGCGTGCGGCAGGTCTTAAGTACATCGCCCAGGGCTTCCACAGCTTGCGGGCCAACGTCCAGGATCATCTCGTCTGCTGCCACTTCGTGCACATTGCAGGTGCGCAAGCTGGCCGGATTGGCGGCAAATTCCTTCGACACCACCACATCATACGGCAGGTGGACGATGCAGCCGGACTTGTCGGCCGCGTCCATGATCTCCTCGGCCTTGGCGGCCAGATCGTGCTCGCACAGGCTCTTGCCCACATCCACACCCCGTGCGGCCAGGAAGGTGTTGGCCATTCCGCCGCCGATGATCAGGTGCTGCACCTGGCCCACCAGATGTTCCAGCACCGCCAGCTTGGAGGACACTTTGGCCCCGCCCACCACGGCCGCTACCGGCTTTTGCGGATTGCCCAGCGCGGCATCCAGCGCCTTCAGCTCAGCTTCCATCGAACGCCCGGCGTAAGCGGGCAGCAGGTGAGCCAGCGCCTCGGTGCTGGCATGCGCACGGTGTGCGGCAGAGAAGGCATCGTTGACGTAGAAATCGCCATTGGCGGCAATCGCCTTGGCGAATTCAAGGTCATTCGCCTCCTCACCCGGCCAGAAGCGGGTGTTTTCCAGCAGGCCGATATCACCGGGCCGCAGGATATCGATGGCTTGCGCGGCGACAGGACCAGCCACTTCGGGGATGAACATTACTTCGCGGCCCAGCACGCCTTCCAGCGCGCCCTGCACCATCGACAGCGACATCATCGAATTGCGATTGCCCTTGGGCCGCCCGAAGTGCGCCAGCAGCAGCACCTTGGCGCCCTTGTCGGCCAGTTCCAGGATGGTCGGTGCCACGGCGCGGGCGCGGGTGAGGTCCGTCGCGACCATGTCGGCCATTGGCAGGTTCAGGTCCACGCGGACCAGCGCCACCTTGCCGTTAACGTCACCCAGGTCGTCGAGGGTCTTGAAGCCGGCCATCACAGGATCCTTATCGTATCGTCCACGGCAATATGCCC
>JAZKFK010000145.1:0-4930 GCA_040386475.1 Pseudomonadota bacterium
CATGACCGATCCCCGCTTCCCCTGGGCCACGATCCTGCCGTTTGGCGGCAAGACCCCGCAGATTGCCGACAGCGCCTTCATCGCGCCGGGTGCGCGGCTGATCGGCGATGTCGAGGTGGGGCCGGACGCCAGCATCTGGTACAACTGCGTGCTACGCGGCGACATTCATCGCATCGTGGTGGGTGCGCGCAGCAATGTGCAGGACGGCACGGTGATCCACGTCGAAGGCCCGCGCCCCGAGGCTAGCCTGCCTACCGATGGCCTGCCCACTATCATCGGCGAGGATTGCCTGATCGGCCACGCCGCGATCCTGCACGGCTGCGTGCTGGAAGATCGCGCCTTCGTGGGCATGGGCGCGGTGGCGATGGATGCCGCGCGGGTGGGATCGGGCGCAATGCTGGCGGCGGGCGCGTTGCTCAGCCCAGGCAAGGCCATTCCGGCGGGCGAGGTGTGGATCGGCCGTCCGGCGAAGTACCTGCGCAGCCAAAGCCCTGAGCAGATCGCCAAGATAACCTTCCAGTGCCAGCGCTATGTCGATCTGGCGCGGCGCCATCTGGCGGCGCTCAATGGCTCGGCCCAAAGCTGATTATCCTGCAGCAGCGGCGATCCGCGCGCTGGCCGACGGGCAGGGGCGGCTGGCGCTGCGCGTTACGCCCGGCGCCAGGACCGAAGGCGTCGTGATCGAGGGTGGCCAGGTGCTGGTGAAAGTCCGCGCCAGGCCGCAGGATGGCGCTGCCAATGATGCGGTGCTGGCCCTGCTGGCCGCTGCGCTGGATACCGCGCCCAGCCGCCTCAACTTGTTGCGCGGCGCAACTTCGCGCGACAAGCTGGTGCAGCTGGATTAGCGATCCGGGGTCGTCCAGTCGGCAGGACCGTTGCTCTTGCGCAGGCGCAAGGCCAGGCCCACCCCGACGCCCACCCCGATGGCTACGGTCAGGTCGGTCAGTACGGTCAGCAGCATGGTCAGCAGCAGCAGCAGGCGGTCTTCGATTGGCGCGGCCAGATGCTCGCGCCACTTGTGCGGCTCGGTCATGTTCCAGGCGGTCAGCAGCAGAAGGGCGGCCAGCGCGGGCAGGGCCAGGTATCCCGCCAGCGGCGCCGCGAGCAGCATGATGACGAGGATGAATAGCGCATGGAGCACGCCCGCCACCGGCGTGCGCCCGCCTGCGCCGACATTGGTGGCGGTGCGCGCAATCGCGCCGGTAGCGGGCAGGCCGCCGAACAGCGCCGAACCGATATTGGCCCAGCCTTGCGCCGAAACCTCGGCATTGGGGCGGTGCTGGCTGTCGATCATCCGGTCGGCCACCATGGCCGAAAGCAGCGATTCGATGGCCGCCAGAAACGCGATCACCAGCGCCGAAGGCAGCAGTTCGACCAGTCGATCCGGCGTGACCAGGGGCAGGGCGGGCATCGGCAGGGCGCGCGGCAACTCGCCATAGCGTGAGGCGATGCTTTCCACCGGCAGACCGGCCAGCGCCACCACCGCAGAGATCACGCCGATGGCCACCACCAGGCCGGGAAAGCGCGGGAACAGGCGGCGCAGGGCCACGATCATCACCAGCGCCGCCAGCCCCACGCCCAGCGCGGGCAGGCTGATCGCCCCGCGCGCCTGCCACAGGGCCGCCAGCTTGGGCACGAACTCGGCCGGCCAGGCAGGCCCCGCCACGCCCAGCAGGTCTTTCAACTGGCTGGCCCCGATGATCACGCCAATGCCGATGGTGAAGCCGTTGACCACCGCTTCGGGCACATAGGACACCAGGTTGCCCGCGCGCAGCCATCCGGCCACCACCAGGATCACGCCCGCCATCAGTGTGGCCAGCACCAGCCCGTCATAGCCGTGGTCGGCAATCACGCCATAAACCACCACGATAAAGGCGCCCGTCGGCCCGCCGATCTGCACCCTGCTGCCGCCCAGCAGCGAAATCAGCAGGCCTCCCACGATGGCGGTCACCAGCCCGGTTGCCGGATCCGCGCCCGAAGCGATGGCAATGGCGATCGATAGCGGCAGCGCCACCATGGCCACGGTCAACCCGGCCAGCGCGTCG
Organism: Pseudomonadota bacterium; assembly: GCA_040386475.1. GTDB lineage: Bacteria > Pseudomonadota > Alphaproteobacteria > Sphingomonadales > Sphingomonadaceae > Alteraurantiacibacter. The sequence goes on from JAZKFK010000145.1 coordinate 2,046, forward strand.
GCCACGAACAGTCGAGCCGAATAGTCCTTCAGCGTGGTGACGATTTTGGGCAGCATGGCCTTGGCTAAGCGCCGCGCGCGAAGTTCACAAGTCCCCCGCCATGCCGCCAGCAATTATGCGAAACCGCTCGTTCATCAGCAGCGCCACGGGATGATCGTTTAACCCGCAATCGGCAAAAGCGCGCTCCATCGCCGTAACCCATTGCCGGGCCGTTGCGGGGGTGATGGTGAAGCCTGAGTGCATCGACATCATGCATTTGCCGGGGTTGGCATCGAACCAGTCTCGCGGGCCGCCCGCCCAGCCGGTCAGGAAACCTGCCAGCGCCTGCTTCATCGGCGCAAGATCTGCCGCGTGCAGCGCGCGCAGTCCCGCATAGGCGGGGTCACTGGCCATCAGGTCATAGAAGCGTGCGACCACCCGCTCGATGGCCGGCCGCCCGCCCAGTTGTTCGAACGGCGAGGGCAGCGGCGTGGTGGTTGCAGAAGTGTCCATGCCTTCTCCGTAACGGAGCGGCAGGCAAGCACCTTGACCGGGCGCAAAGTCAGCCCTGCACCAGGGCCCGCAGCGTGTCGATCCGGTCAGCCTCGTGCACCGGCTTGTCCCAGCGCACGCGGTGGATGCGCGGGAAGCGCATGGCCAGCCCGCTCTTGTGACGCTTGCTCTCGTGCACGCTGTCAAAGGCCACTTCGAACACCAGGCTGCGATCGGTCTCGCGCACCGGGCCAAAGCGGTTGGTGGTGTGCTGGCGCACATGGCGGTCGATCAGCTTCAGTTCCTCGTCGGTGAAGCCGGAATAGGCCTTGCCCACCGGCAGCAGTTCGGCCCCCAGGTCCGGATCGCCGTTCCAGCAGCCAAAGGTGTAGTCCGAATAGAAGCTGCTGCGCTTGCCGCTGCCGCGCTGGGCGTACATCAGTACGCAATCCACCAGCAGCGGATCGCGCTTCCACTTGTACCAGTATCCCACCCGCCGACCGGCGATGTAGGGACTGTCGCGGCGCTTCAGCATCAGCCCCTCGATCGCCTCGTCGCGCGCGCCGGCGCGGATGGTGGCGAGATGGTCGAAGCTGTCGGCCTGCAGGACTTGGCTCAAGTCGAAATGGCTGGCGGGCAAGCGGGCCATCAGTCCCTCCAGCGCCTCGCGCCGCGCGGTCCACGGCAATTCGCGCAAGTCCTCGCCGTCCAGCATCAGCACATCGTACAGCCGGACGAAGGCCGGGAAATCTGCCAGCATGGCCTTGCTGACGACCTTGCGCCCCAGCCGTTGCTGCAGCGCGTTGAAGCTGGCCGCGCCGCCTTCAACGCCGCCCTGGTGGCTACCGCGCACCAGCAATTCGCCGTCGACCACGCAAGGAATGCCAAGAGCCGCAATCATCTCCGGAAAGGTTGCCGAAATGTCGTCACCGCTGCGTGAATAGGCCCGCGTTTCGCCGCCCACGTGGGCCAGTTGCACGCGGATGCCGTCCCACTTCCATTCGGCGGCATATTCGGCCAGATCGACCACGGTCTCGTCCAGCGGGTGCGCCAGCATGAATGGGCGGAACAGCGGCATCGACTGGGTGTCGGGCGGATCGGCTCCCTCGGCTGCCCAGGCGAACAGCGGGGCATAGGGCGGGGCCAGCGCGTGCCAGTATTCCTCCACCAGTTCCACCGACACATCGAACGCCTGCGCGAAAGCGGTTTTGGCCAGTCGCGCCGAAACGCCCGCCCGCATCGCCCCGGTGGCCAGCTTGATCAGCGCATAGCGGCCAGAGGAATCGAGCCGGTCCAGCAGCCGCGCCAGTTCACGCGGGGCACTGGCGCGGGTCATGGTGGACAGCAGTTCCACCGCCTCGGCCACGCTTGGGGGCGGAGTGACGTCATGGCCGACGGGTTCGGGCCACAACAGGCTGGCGGTCTCCGCCGTATCGCCCACGAAATCGCGGCTCAGCGTCCACAGCACCGGATCAACCCGTTCGAGCATCAGCGCGCGGAACGTGGAGGCTTTCACCGCCGGGAAATCCAGCCCGTCGGTCAGCGCGGCCAGCGCCCAGCCGCGATCAGGGTCAGGCGTGTGGCGCAGGTAGTCGGCCAGCAGCCGCAGCTTGGCATTGCGGCTGGTGGTATAGACCAGGGCATCGAGCAGGGCGGCGAAGGCTTCCATGCTCAGTCGTCCTCGTCCTCATAGCCGACCAGGGCCAGCGCCCGCGCGCGGCGCTGGTTCAACTGGTGCCAGCGCAGCAGGGCTTCCTCGCGACCGTGCGTGATCCAGGTCTCGGCGGGGTTCACTTCAAGCACGGTGGCGGTCAGTTCGTCCCAGTCGGCATGGTCTGAGATGACCAGCGGCAATTCCACGCCGCGCTGGCGAGCGCGCTGGCGCACACGCATCCAGCCGCTGGCCATGGCGGTGACCGGATCGGGCAGGCGACGGCTCCACCGGTCGTTGAGCGCCGAGGGCGGGGACACGACCACGTGGCCGCGCAATTCATCCTTCGGCACATCGGCCACCAGCCGCAAGTCACCCAGGTCCACGCCCCAGTCCTGATACAGCCGGCACATCCGCTCCATCGCGCCGTGCAGGTAGATCGGCGCGGTGTGACCGGCGGCGCGCAGTTCGGCGATCACCCGCTGCGCCTTGCCCAGCGCATAGGCGCCCACCAGCACGCACCGCTCGGGTTCGGCGGCGAGGCGCGCGGTGATCTTGGCCAGCTCCTCGGTGATCGGCGGGTGGCGGAACAGCGGCAGGCCAAAGGTTGCCTCGGTGATGAACACGTCGCACGGCGTCACCTGAAATGGCGGGCAGGTGGGATCGTGGCGGCGCTTGTAATCGCCGGTGATGACTACCCGCTCGCCTGCGTGCTCCAGCAGGATCTGCGCGCTGCCCAGCACGTGCCCGGCGGGAACGAAGG
>JAZKFK010000146.1:0-2811 GCA_040386475.1 Pseudomonadota bacterium
AGCCCCACTGGAACGGGTGATCGAACATCGATTCCGCCGCCAGCGAGTAGTGGCCGTAACGCTCCACCTCATCACGGAACGGACGGATCATCTGGCTGTGGCAGGTATAGCAGCCTTCGCGCACGTAGATGTCGCGCCCGGCCTGTTCCAGCGGAGTGTAGGGCCGCATGCCCTCCACCTGCTCGATTGTGTTGTCGATCCAGAACAGCGGGGCGATCTCCACGATCCCGCCGATGGCCACCACCACCAGCGACAGGCCGCCCAGCAGGGTGACGTTGCGTTCCAGCCGCTTGTGGCCGCTGAGCAAGTCTTTGGTCTTATCGGTCATGTTGTCCATTCCCCTCAAGCGACCGATGTCGCTGCTGGCGTCGCGACCAGCGGGCGGTCGGCTGCGGGATTGTAGGTCGGGCTCGTCATCGGCTTTTCGTCGCGGATCTTGCCGGCGATGGTCAGCCAGATGTTGACCACCATGATGATGGCGCCGGCCAGGTACATCAGGCCGCCCAGCGCGCGGGCCACATACATCGGCCACATCGCGTCGACGGTCTCGGCAAAGCTGTTCACCAGGTAACCGTCGGCCCCGTATTCACGCCACATGTAGCCCTGCATCATGCCGGCCACCCACATGCTGGAGGCGTAGAAAACGATGCCGATGGTCGCCAGCCAGAAGTGCCAGTTGACCATCCGCAGGCTGTAAAGCCGCTGGCGGCCCCACAAACGCGGCGCCAGGAAATACAGCACGGCGAAAGTGATCATTCCGTTCCACCCCAGCGCGCCGGAATGGACGTGGCCAATGGTCCAGTCGGTATAGTGCGACATGGAATTGACCCACTTGATCGACAGCATCGGGCCTTCGAAGGTGCTCATGCCGTAGAAGGCCAGCGCCCACACCATCATGCGGATGATCGGATCGGTGCGGATCTTGTCCCACGCGCCGTTCAGCGTCAGCAGGCCGTTGATCATGCCACCCCAACTGGGCATCCACAGCATGATACTGAATACCATGCCCAACGTCTGCGCCCAGTCAGGCAGCGCGGTATAATGCAGGTGGTGCGGACCCGCCCAGATATACAGGAAGATCAGCGACCAGAAGTGGATGATCGACAAGCGGTACGAGTAGATCGGCCGTTCCGCCTGCTTGGGCACGAAGTAGTACATCATGGCCAGGAAGCCGGCGGTCAGGAAGAAGCCCACTGCGTTGTGGCCATACCACCACTGCACCAGCGCGCCCTGCACCCCGCCAAACAGCGGATAGCTGCGCGATCCCAGCAGGCTGACGGGCATATCCAGGTTGTTGACCACGTGGAGCAGCGCCACGGTGAGGATGAAGGCAAGGTAGAACCAGTTGGCCACATAGATGTGGGGCTCACGGCGCTTCAGGATCGTGCCGCCGAACACCAGCAGGTAGCTGACCCAGACGACGGTAAGCCACCAGTCGACATGCCATTCAGGCTCGGCGTATTCCTTGCCCTGGCTGACGCCCAGCAGATAGCCGACCGCGGCCAGCACGATAAACAGCTGGTAGCCCCAGAAGACGAACCGGGCCAGGCCGGGAAAGGCCAGCCGCGCGCGGCAGGTGCGCTGCACCACATAGAAGCTGGAAGCGATCAGCGCGTTGCCACCAAAGGCAAAGATCACCGCACTGGTATGCAGCGGCCGCACGCGTCCGAAATTGAGGTACGGCTCGAAATTCAGCTGCGGAAAGGCCAACTGCAAGGCGATGAACAGGCCCGCGGTAAGGCCCGCAATGCCCCAGAACAGCGTGGCGATCACGCCCCAGCGGACCGGATCGTCGTCATAGGCCGATTGATCCTGCGCCGGCCGCAGCCAGTTGCCCAGCGAGTCGATTTTCGATCCTGTCAGCGTCCACCACAGCGCCACGCCAGCGGCCAGCGCCACGATCGTCATTTGCGCCGAGTAGCCGAAGTCATGCCCCAGCGCGGCGGCAACCGCGGCAAGGACCAGCAGCGCAAACCACATGCCTGCGCGAGTCGTCAGAGATTCCATTGACCATTCCCCTAAGAATGGCCCTGCCCTGCGCGTCTCGCGGCAATGCAGCATTGATTGGCATCAAATTGAAAATTGCCGACCCGCGAAATTTTCATGCGTGTGGTTTGCGTTCAATCAATGTTGCCGCCAGCCGTCCGGCCCACATGACCGGCCATGTCGCGAATAACCTGGCTGCAAGGGGCAGCCGCCGCGACATGACGGAGAACAGATATGCGCAAGTTCCCGCGCAACACTCTCGCAACCCTCGGCACGACGCTGACCGGCGCTGCCGCTGTAATGGCCATTGCTTCCGCCCCGGCGTCTGCCCAGGAAGCGGGTGACATCCAGGTCAAGGTGCTGGCCACCGCCGTCCTGCCCGATGGCAAGATCACCCACGTGGCCCTGCTCGGCCCGCTGCCCGCGACCACGCAGACCGCCGCCAATGACAATTATGTGCCGACCGTGGCGATCGAATACTTCTTCACGCCCAACATCTCGCTGGAAACGATCTGCTGCATGACGCAGCATGACGTGGATATCGTGGCTGGTCCGCTGACCGGCGCCGAGGCAGTATCCAACGCCCGCGTGATCCCGGCCACGTTCACTTTGAAGTATCACCTCAATCCAGGTGGCATCTCGCCTTATGTGGGCGCTGGCCCCACGTACTTCCTGTGGATCAACGATGCGCCGGGCGCTGATACCCTGCCGCTGGGCGTTACCCACCAGTCGCTCAGCAACGAACTGGGCGTAGCGGTACAGGCCGGGATCGACGTGCCGGCGGGCGAGAACTTCATCGTCTCGCTGGATGCCAAGAAGTACTGG
>JAZKFK010000147.1:0-1735 GCA_040386475.1 Pseudomonadota bacterium
TCCTGGTGATAGGCTTCCGCCGGATACCACGTGGCCGGACCTTCGATGGTGGTCATCGCCTTCACGCCGGGATGGGCTTCCTCCCACCGCGCTATCGCTGCTGCGGCAGGGGCGCGCTCGTTCTCGTCAGTGATGAAGATGGCGCTGCGATACTGCGTGCCCACATCGTTGCCCTGGCGGTTCAGCTGGCTGGGATCGTGCGTGCCCATGAACATGTCGAGCACATCGTCAAGGCTGACCACGGCAGGATCGAAAGTCACCTTGACCGCTTCTGCATGGCCGGTGCTGCCGCTGCACACTTCCTTGTACGTCGGATCAGGCTTGTGCCCGCCGATATAGCCGCTTTCCACCTGGGTCACGCCGGTCACATCGTTGAACACCGCCTCGGTGCACCAGAAGCAGCCGCCTGCCAGAATTGCCGTGGTCATCGCGGTTTCGCTCGCCATCACTGTGTCTCCTTTGACCCGCTAGATGGGGACGAAGGGCCTACTTGTCATCCTTCCCCCAAAGGCTAGGGTCGCTGGTACAAGACAACTTGGGAGTCCGCTTGATGCGCCTGTTCGCCTCGCTTGCCGCCGCCGCGATGCTGGCCCTGTCGTTTCCCGCTGCCGCCCAGCAGGCTGATCCGGCGATGACCGCAGTGCTGGCCAGCAGCCACCGCGATGCCGACCGGGCGCGTGACGTGCATCGCCATCCGGCGGAAATGCTCAGCTTCTTCGATGTGCGCCCCGGCATGACGGTGGTCGATTTCTGGCCGGCCGGTGGGTGGTTCACCCGCGTGCTGGTGCCCTACCTTGGCGCGGAAGGCACCTACATCGGCCTCAACCCCCCGGTGCGCGAAGGCGATTCTGCTTATTTCCAGGCGCTGAAGAATTACGCCGATACCTTGCCCGGCCAGGCGCGTGAATGGGTGCCTCAGGGCGGCGCGCAAGTGATGGGGGCCAATGTGGGATCGGTGCCCGAAGCGCTGGCTGGCACGGCGGACCGGGTGCTGATCCTGCGCGAAGTGCACAATATCCGCCGCATGAACTGGTTTCACGACGTGGCCGTGGCTGCGCGCACGCTGCTGAAGGACGATGGCCTGCTGGGCATCGAACAGCACCGCGCCAATCCCGATGCGCCCGCCAGCTACCTGCTGGGCGACAATGGATACCAGCGCGAGCAGGACGTGATCGCGCTGTTCTCCGCCTATGGCTTCGAACTGGTGGCGCGCAGCGAGGTGAATGCCAACCCGCGTGATCCTGCCGACTGGCCGCAGGGCGTGTGGACGCTGCCGCCGGGCTATCGCGGCACTCCGGCAGAGAACACCGCGCGCCGGGCCGAGCTGGATGCCATCGGCGAAAGCGACCGGATGACGCTGCTGTTCCGCAAGCGTCCTTGAGCCAGAGCGGCTGGCCCGCTAAGCGCGGTCCATGACCAAGCTGACCGTCGCCGCGCTGCAACTAGCCCTGGGATCGTGGGACGAGGCCGAGAACATCGCCGCCGTCTCTACGCTGGTGGAACAGGCCGCCGCCAAGGGTGCGCAAGTGGTGCTGCCGCCAGAGCTGTTCTCCAGCCCCTATTTCTGCCGCGAGGAGAAGGACGAGTTCTTCGCGCTGGCCCGCCCCACGGCGGAACACCCCTCGGTGGTGGCCATGCGGCAGCTGGCGGCGCAGTTGCAGGTGGCCATTCCCACCAGCTTCTTCGAGCGTGACGGCCATCACTATTACAACACCATGGCCTGGATTGACGCGAC
>JAZKFK010000148.1:0-7043 GCA_040386475.1 Pseudomonadota bacterium
GGAACGGGCGCGGATTGACCGCGCGGCCATTGATGCGCACTTCGAAATGCAGGTGCGGCCCGGTGGAACGGCCGGTGCTGCCGATGCGGCCGATCACGTCGCCCGCGTTCACATCCTGGCCCACGCGCGCGGCGAAGCGCGACATGTGGGCATAGCGGGTGATCATGCCGTTGCCGTGACTTACTTCAACCGTGTTGCCATAGCCTGCCTGGGTGCCGACAAAGCTGACCGTGCCATCGGCAGCGGCGTGGATCGGCGCACCATGCGGCGCGCGGAAATCGAGGCCCGAGTGCATCGCGGCATGGCCGTTGAACGGATCGCGGCGATAGCCGAAGCCCGACGAGATCGACTTGATATCTGCCGGCATCACCTGCGGGATTTCCTGCAGGCCGCGTTCCAGCGCGCCCATCCGCGCCAGGCTGAGCGCGAGGCGCTCGAACCGCGGATCGAGGCTGCCATCGCGGTTGAGCAGTTCCAGCGGGCCGCCCTGCGCCTGCTCGTCCGCCACCATCATCATGCGCGGATCGAGGCCCAGCTGGCGAATCGCCTGTTCGGTGCGCTGGGCGCGGCGGTCGGCATAGCGGGTCAGCCGTTCGACAAAGGCCAGTTGGCGCGCCTCGATGTGGGCAAGGCCGGCGGCTTCGGGGATGGCGGTTTCAATCAGGCCAATCAGTTCGCCTGCCTCGGCGGCCGAATCGGATACCGTCTCACCTGTGGCCGCTGGCTGCTGCATCAGGTCGGCGGGCAGCATTTCCAGGATGCGATCGAGGTAATCCTGGCGCTTGGCCAGGTCAGCAGTGGTGGTGGTCAGGTCGTCGCGGTAATCCGACAGCCGGTCCTCGGCCTGCGCCACCTGCGCCTCGCGGCTGAGCAGGTCGGCCCGTTCAGAGCTGGCGCTATACTGGTTGAACGCCATTGCGCCCATCGACACCGCCCAACCCAGCAGGGCAGCGGCGCCAAGGCCTGCAGCGGTTATCTGCATGCGCGTGGAAATGGTGATAAAGCGAACCTGCCCTTCGGAGCGCATGAAAAACTCACGCTCCGGGAACCTGGTGCGCAGGCGGTTGAGAAAACCACCAGCGATTTGCGTGTCCAAAACGACCCCTTAGGCTTGCTTTTGTACGACCCCGGCGAGGGCGTTAGCGATCCCGCCGCGCGAGTCTAACAGAGACTTTAATCTATGGGGCGAAACGAAGGCACCTTGCGACGAGTCGATTATCCGGGAACCAACTGGCGCTTGGTGCGTGCCGAATCGGTCCATGGGCGGTAAGCGATTCTCCCCTGACAAGCGTCCGGCACGGTGGTAATTGGCCCCGCCATGGAACAGGTACGCACCCAGCACGCAGACGTCACCCCGCTGATCGAGGATCTCGCTCGCGCCGGCCGCAAGGCCCAGCGCGTGCTGGCGCAGATGCCGACGGCGGACAAGGCGGCGGCCCTGCGCTCTGCCGCGGCGGCCTTGCGCAAGGCTGCGCCGCAGGTGATGGCGGCCAATGCCATGGATGTGGCCACGGGCGAGGCCAACGGCTTGTCGGGCGCCATGCTCGACCGACTGCGCCTGGATGACAAACGGCTGGAGGGCGTGGCCCAGGCCATCGAAGCCGTCGCCGCGCTGGCCGATCCCGTCGGCCAGGAGATTGACCGCTCGGTTGCGCTGGCGGGCATGACGCTGGTGCGCCGGCGCATCCCCATCGGCCTGATCGGCATCATTTACGAAAGCCGCCCCAACGTTACCGCCGATGCCGCCGCGCTGTGCCTGATGAGCGGCAATGCGGCGCTGCTGCGCGGCGGGTCCGAGGCGGTCCATTCCAACCGCGCGATTGCGGCGGCGATGGCCAACGGCCTGGCGCAGGCGGGCGTGCCGGCACAAGCGATCCAGCTTGTCCCCACGCAGGACCGCGAGGCGGTGGGCGCGATGCTGAAGGCCGCCGGGCTGATCGACATGATCGTGCCGCGCGGCGGCAAGAGCCTGGTGGAGCGGGTGCAGAACGATGCCCGCGTGCCGGTGCTCGCGCATCTGGACGGCATCTGCCACACCTATATCCACTCCGCCGCCGATCCGGTGATGGCCAAGGCGCTGGCGCTGAACGCCAAGCTGCGCCGCACCGGGGTGTGCGGGGCGCTGGAGACATTGCTGCTCGATGCCGCCTTCCCGGCCAGCGTCGAAGTGGTGACCGCCCTGCTCGACGCCGGGTGCGAACTCCGCGGCGATGCCCGCGCGGTTGCGCTCGATCCGCGCATCAAGCCTGCCAGCGCCAATGACTGGGACACCGAATACCTCGACGCGATCGCCTCGGTCGCCGTGGTCGATGGGGTGGAGGCGGCGATGGACCATATCGCACGCCATTCCAGCGGCCACACCGATGCCATTGTCACCGCCGACCAGGCCGTGGCGGACCGCTTTCTGGCAGAGGTCGACAGTGCTATCGTAATGCACAACGCCAGCACCCAGTTCGCCGATGGCGGCGAGTTTGGGCTGGGCGCGGAGATCGGCATTGCCACGGGCCGCCTGCACGCACGCGGGCCGGTGGCGCTGGAGGGTTTGACGACATACAAGTGGCAAGTGCTGGGTACGGGCCAATCCCGCCCCTGATAATCGGCGGGAGAGACGACTGATGCGCTACAACACACTGGGCCAGACGGGCCTCGTCGTATCCGAGCTGTGCCTGGGGGCGATGACCTTCGGCAACAAGCCGGGCGGCTTTTTCCAGCACGATCTGGACCAGGCCGCTTCGACCGCGCTGGTCAAACAGGCGCTCGATGTCGGGGTCAATTTCATCGACACGGCCAATGTCTATTCCGCCGGGCAGAGCGAGGAGTTCACCGGCCAGGCTTTGCGCGAACTCGGTGTAGCACGTGACCAGGTGGTGATCGCCACCAAGGGCATGGGGCCGATGGGCGAGGGGCCGAACGATGGTGGCTACGGCCGCCAGCACCTGCTGGCGCAGGTCGATGCCAGCCTTGCCCGCCTTGGGCTGGACCATGTGGACTTGTACCAGATTCACGGCTGGGATCCCATCGCGCCGATGGAGGAAGGCCTGCGCGCGCTGGAGGACATCGTCCGCTCAGGCCGCGCACGCTATGTCGGGGTGAGCAACTGGGCCGCGTGGCAAATCGCCAAGGCGCTGGGGATTGCCGAGAAGCGCGGGTGGGACAAGTTCGTGTCCAACCAGGCGTTCTATGCCGTGTCGGGCCGCGACCTTGAGCGCGAGATCGTGCCGATGATGCGCAGCGAAGGGCTGGGCCTGATGGTGTGGAGCCCGCTGGTGGGCGGCCTGCTATCAGGCAAGTACGATTTCGCCGCCGATGGCAGCGTTTCGGGCGAAGGCCGCCGTGCCACGCTGGATTTCCCGCGCGCCGACAAGCGGCTGGCCGCCAATGCCGTGGCCGCGATGCGCCCGATGGCCGAGGCGCGCGGATCAAGTGTGGCCGCCATCGCGCTCGCCTGGCTGCTGCATCAGCCGGTGGTGTCCAGCGTGATCGTGGGTGCCAAGCGGCCCGACCAGCTGGCGCAGAACCTGTCCGCCAGCGATGTGGAGCTGACTGCCGACGAGCTGGCAACGCTGGACGCGGTGGGCAAGCTCGATGACGAATACCCCGCCTGGGCGATTCTGGCGCAAAACACCCGCCACGGCTTCCGCGTGACGCCCCGCCGCCCGGCCAGATGACGGCCAGATGACGGCCCGCGTAACCGGATTATTGGGCGGCAGCTTCAACCCGGCGCATGGCGGGCATCGCCGGATCACCCGGTTCGCCATAGCGGCGCTGGGGCTGGACGAGGCCTGGTGGCTGGTCTCCCCCGGCAACCCGCTGAAGCCCAGGGCCGGTATGGCCCCGCTCGCCGCGCGCGTCCGCTCTGCGCAAGGCCAGGCCCGTCGCGCCCCGATTCGCGTGACCGCGATCGAGCGCGAGCTGGGCACGGTTTTCACCGTGGATACCCTGCGCGCGCTGAAACGCCGCTTCCCGCACCGCCGCTTCGTGTGGCTGATGGGGGCCGATAACCTGGCGCAGTTCCACCGCTGGCGCAGCTGGCGGCAGATCGCCCGCGAAATGCCGATTGCGGTGATAGCCCGCCCCGGTTATGATGCGCGCGCCTTGGCGAGCCCCGCCATGGCCTGGCTGCGGCCTTACCGGTTGTCCGCCGCCCGATTTCGCAACCGGTGCGAATGGAGCGCACCTGCGCTGATAGAACTGCGTTTCGATCCCGATCCGCGCTCGGCCACGGCCTTGCGACAGGCGGATCCCGACTGGGCGAGCCGGCTTTCCGGCAGCATCGCCCAAGGGTCGGTCAGGGATGAAGTAACGCATTCCCTCATCCGCGACATCACGGGAGGCAGGGGCGCATGACGCGATCCTGCTCCTTTGCAGTTGGCGAGCAGGTTTTGGTCTATTCCCCAAGTATGGAGTACCACACGTCGCGATGAGATCTGTCCAGATCGACCGGGCGCAAGCCCTTCCGGCATCCACTGGCACCGCAACCTTTTTCACCATGACCAGCAACCCAGACCATATCCCGCCCGCGCCGACGGCCCGCCAGGTACCCGCCAGCGCAGTTGCCGAACCCGGCTCGCTCCACGCATTCATCCTCGACCAGCTGGACGAGGACCAGGCGCAGGAAATCGTGTCGATCCCGCTCGCGGGCAAGACCTCGATTGCCGATCACATGATCGTGGCGTCGGGCCGCTCCACGCGCCAGGTTGCCTCGATGGCCACCAAGCTGGCTGAACGGCTGAAGCAGAATGGCTATGGCCAGGCCAAGATCGAAGGCCTGCCTGCCGCCGACTGGGTGCTGATCGACGCGGGCGACGTGGTGGTCCACCTGTTCCGCCCCGAAGTGCGCAGTTTCTACAACCTGGAACGCATGTGGGGCTTCGGGGAAGAGAAGGTGGGGTGAGGTTTGGGGATTACCCCGGACCTGTCCCTCACTAAGAGTGTGGAAGCTGGAACGGTTCGCGACCAGCGAACCGCAAGGCCGACCGGCCGCCCGCAGGTGCCGCGGAGCCGCAGGCGGAGCGAATAGCATCGAGGACCGCGCGCCCGGATGGGCGTGCGGAACACAAGAGACCGCCTATGCTCCTTCACGTCATCGCTCGCGGCAAGATTGCCCGTTCGCCCGAGGCGGAGCTGGTGGCGCGCTATGAGAAGCGCATTGCCTGGCCCATCAAGCTGACCGAACTGCCTGAGACAGGTGGCCGCGTGGCCGATCCGCTGACACCGGTGCGCACGGTGCTGCTCGACGAAAAGGGGCGTGATCTGTCGTCCGAGCAACTCGCCCGCCAGCTGGAACAATGGCGCGACGGCGGAGTGCGCGAATGTCGCTTCGTAATCGGCGCGGCCGATGGCCATGCACAGGCCGAGCGCGACGAGGCCGACCTGCTGATCGCTTTCGGCAAGGCTACCTGGCCGCACTTGCTGGTCCGCGCCATGCTGCTGGAACAATTGTTCCGCGCCACCAGCCTGCTTGCCGGGCACCCCTATCACCGGGCAGGATAGCGCCAAGATGCGCCGTATCCTCCCTCTCGTCTGTGCCGCCGGACTGTTCGGCTGGGCCGCGCTGGCACAAGGCCCGGCAGTCTACGACGACGCGACCGAGACGCGCACCGCCATGCAGCAGGCGCTGGCCGGGCGCGAGGCGGCGGCGGCTCGCAGCGAAGTGCTGGAGGCACAAGCCCGCGCGACCGAGGACGAGGCCGAGAAAACCGCCCGGCAGGCCGCCGCGCTCGCCGCGCGCATCCAGCAGGCCGAAGCGGGGATCGTTGCCGCCGAGGCGCGCAAGCTGCTGGTAGCGCGCGAGCAGGTGCGGCTGGAGCGGGAACTGGGGCGCGAACAGCAGCCGATCGTCAACCTCACCGCCGCCTTGCAGCAGTTCTCGCGCCGCCCGGTGGCGCTCAGCCTGTTGCGACCGGGGGCGATTCGCGATGTGGTCTATCTGCGCGCGGTGATGGCCGAGGCCGTCCCGCAGGTCCAGCAGCGCACCGCCAGCCTGCGCCGCCGGATCGACCGTTCGCAAGCCCTGGCCGTGGCCGCGCGCGAGGCGGGCACAGTGCTGGTGGCGGAACAGACCGCGCTGACACGCCGCCGCGCCGAACTGGCTGCGATCGAAACCCGCCAACGCCTGGCCGCGCGTGCCGCCGGCAGCAATGCCAGCCGCGAGGCCGAGCGCGCGCTGGCGCTGGCCGAACAGGCGCGTGACCTCGATGCGCTGGTGGGCGAGATGGAAGGCGCCGCTGCTCTGCGCGCCCGGCTGGCCTTGCTGCCGGGGCCGGTGCTGCGGCCCGGTTCCGGTCGAGGGCCGGAAACGCCCGCCAGCGCTGCGCCCAGCGCCGCAGCAGCCACCGCCACTGCCGTGCCATCACCCTACATTCTCCCCGTCACCGGACGCACGCTGGCGGGGTTCGGTTCGGAACAGGACGGCACGCTGAGCCAGGGCCTGACGCTGGCGCCACCGGGCAATGCCCAGGTGGTTGCCCCGGCGGCGGGCCGCGTGGCTTATGCCGGGCCCTATCGCGGCTATGGCCAGATCGTGATTGTCGAGCATCCGGGCGGCTGGACCAGCCTGGTCACCGGCCTTGCCCGCAGCGACGTGGCGGTGGGCGAGGAGCTGGTTGGCGGTGCGCCGCTGGGCGTGGCCGGACCGGGCCGCCCGACAATCACGCTGGAGCTGCGCCACCAGGGGGAGCCGGTCAATCCGCTTGACCTGGCGCGCTGAATTGCCGGATGCGGGGAGGCTGGGGCAAGGAGGCGGGGGCACGGCCCTTTTCCTCATCTGGCGTTAAGCCGGCGGCTGCGATACAACGCCACCCGGGACCCGAGCCGAGGAATACATTGCGCATGAAATTCGCCTCCCTGATGCGTGCCGCCGCCTTGTGCAGCGCGGTTGCCCTGTTGCCGCTGACCACTGCGGCCTTTGCCCAGGTCGAAGGCGCCGCCTCTCCGCAATTTGCGCGGCTCTATGCGGTCTACCAGCGGATCAAGGCCAGTTACGTTGAGCCGGTGGACGATGAAGAGCTGTTCCGCGGCGCGATTGACGGCATGCTCGCCTC
>JAZKFK010000149.1:0-3428 GCA_040386475.1 Pseudomonadota bacterium
GTGTCTGGCGACCAATGCAATTCGTGGATGGCTAGCTATCGACCCAAACCCGTTGCCGCGGCATGATCCCCGCCATAGGCCCGCTTTAACGGGATCTACGGTGAGGAGAGGATTGCCCATGCGGCTGGCGACTATCGACAATGGCACTGCCGACGGAAGGCTGGTGATCGTGTCGCCCGATGCCACGCGTTACGCGCTGGCTCCGGTGAACACGCTGCAACAGGCGCTGGAAGATTGGGACGCGGCCGAACCGGCTCTGCGCGCAGTCACCACGTTTGACCTGCCGCTGGCCGAGGCCACCCTGCGCGCCCCGCTGCCGCGCGCGTGGCAGTGGCTTGATGGATCGGTTTATGCCAGCCACGGCGCGCTGATGGACAAGGTCATCGGGATCGACAAGCCACCGGTGCCCTGGCCGCTGATGTACCAGGGCGTATCGAGCAAGTTCTACGGCCCGACCGAGGACGTGGTCATGGCCGATGAAAGCCTCGGCATCGATTTCGAAGGCGAATTCGCCATCCTGACCGACAAGGTGCCGCTGGGCACCAGCGTTGCCGATGCGCCGCGCCATATCAAGCTGGTGGTGCAGTTGAACGACTGGTCGTTGCGTACGCTGGCCGGGCCGGAAATGAAGACCGGCTTTGGCTGGATCCAGGCCAAGCCGCCGTGCTCGATGGCGCCATTCGCGGTCACCCCTGATGAACTGGGCGATGCCTGGCAGGACAACCAGCCTAATATGCACCTGACAGTTCACTGGAATGGCCAGCAGTTCGGCAATGCCCACGGCAAGGCCATGGGCCATGGCTTCGATGCACTGGTGGCCCACGCTGCACGCACGCGGGAACTGGTGGCCGGCACGGTGATCGGTTCGGGCACGGTCTCGAACGAGAATTACCGCGAAGTCGGCTCATCGTGCATTGCCGAACGGCGCGGGATCGAGATTGTCGATACCGGCGCACCGGTCACCGACTTCATGAAGTATGGCGATAGCGTGCGGATGGAAGCGCGCACCGCCGATGGAACCACGCCGTTTGGTGCAATCGATCAGAAGGTAGTGCGGCCATGAGCGAACCTGCCCTCCCCCCCATCCAGCGCGTCGTCACCGGTCACGACGCGCAAGGCCGCGCCTGCTTCGTGTCCGAGGACGTGAAGGAACCGCAGCCGGTGCCCACCGGCGATGCCAACTTCCTGCTGCTCTGGACCACCGAGACGGTCCCCGCGGACAACAATGACGAGACCGACGGGCGCGCGCGCGATGTCGGCACCACGCTGAAGGGCGGCAGCGCCTTTCGCATCGTGGATATGCTGCCCGGCGGAGAAAGCCCGTTCCACCGCACCAACTCCATCGATTACGGCATCGTGCTGGAAGGTGAGGTGGAGCTGGAGCTGGAAGACGGTCGCAAGAAGACCGTCGGCAAGCACGGCGTGATCATCCAGCGCGGCACCAACCACTTGTGGCGCAATACCAGCGACCGGATCTGCCGCATCGCCTTTATCCTGATCGAAGCCCCGGCCTATCTGCACCAGGGCCAGCCGCTGGACGAATACAAGCCGGAACAGGTCGATGACCGCTATGAGGGTCATCGCATACCATAAGCGCAACAAGCGCAAGGGGAGAGGGTGATGAACGATACCGCAGGCGGCTATCCGCCGGCTGGCAAGGCGTGGCTGTCGACCGTCATCATCTTTGTGCTGACCGCCATCGCGCTGGCCGACCGCATGGCGATCTCGATGCTGATCGGCCCGATCAAGCAGGATTTCGGCATCGGGGATTTCCAGGCAAGCCTGCTGATCGGCTTGTCGTTCACGCTGTTCTATGTGCTGTTTCTGCTGCCGATAGGGCTCGCTGCAGACCGGTTCAGCCGCCGCCGGGTGCTGGCCGTGTGCCTGTTCATCTGGTCGCTGGCGACGGTTGCCTGCGGGTTCACCGTGGGCTTCCTCAGCCTGTTCATCACCCGCATGATCATGGGTGCAGGAGAAGCCGGGATCGGCCCGTGTTCACACGGCATCATCGGGGCCAGTTTCCCGCGCGAACGGTTGTCGAAACCGCTGGCACTGCAAGGCATCGGTTTCCAGGTTGGCCCGGCGGTGGGCGTGGCGGCGGCGGGGGCCATTCTCGGCGCGGGCACGCTGGGCGCTTTCGAAGGGCTGCCGCTGCTGGGCGACATGGCACCATGGCGCGTCGCCTTCATCCTGATCGGACTGCCCGGTTTGCTGGCCTTGTTGCTGATCCCTTTCCTGACCGATCCCGATGAGCAGCGCCGCGCCGCCACCAGCTCTCCAGCCGCTCCCGCCATCAGCGTCATCCCGTTCCTCAAGGACAAGCGCAAGCTGATGGGGCTGATGCTGCTGGCTTCGGGCATTTCGGCGATGGCATCGGGAACGATCACCGGCTGGGTGCCCGAGTACCTGCAGCGTTCACTGGGCGTTTCGCCTGCTGCGGCAGGATCGATGCTTGGCGCAATCATGCTGATTACCGCGTTCCTGGGCCAGGGACTGTACGCCATCGTGGTGGACTGGTTCGCCGCGCGCGGCATGCTCGATGCGCCGATCCGCATCGGGTTGTTCCCGGTGGCGCTGGCGGTGCCACTGTCCTGGCTGGCGTTCGAGGCCGATAGCACCGCGGCGTTCTATCCGCTGCTATTCGTCTTTGCCGCCAGCATCGCGCCGTTCAACGCCATCAACAATACCGTCGGCCAGCAGATCGCCCCACCGCAACTGCGTAGCCGCATCTCGGCATTGTTCATCTTTTCGATCAGCATCATCGGCTTCGCCCTGGGACCGGCGCTGGTGGGTTGGCTGAGCGAATTCGTGTTCGGCGAGGACCGACTGGGCGATGCCATGCAACTGGTGACGACCCTGGCCATGGCGGTAACCTTCGTGCTGCTGTTCCTGGCGCGTCGGCCTTTGCTGGATTGCATGACCGCCAAGGCGGCCATCAGATGAGCGGCCTGTTCGACCTGTCGGGCAAACGCGTGATTGTTACCGGGTCCACCCGAGGAATTGGCCGCGCCATCGCCGAAGGCATGATCGCGGCTGGCGGGCGGGTCATGATTTCCAGCGAGAATGCCGCCGATACGGCGCGCGAAGCCGCTGAAATGCGCCAGCCGGGTCTATGCTGCGATGTGGCGGATGATGACGCCCTGGCGGCCCTGGTCACCGGCACCCTCGACGCATTCGGCGGCATCGATGTGCTGGTTTGCAATGCCGGGATCACCGGCGCTCACGGACCCTTCGCCAGCATCGACATGGACGATTACGCGCGCGTGATGGCCATCAACTTGCGCAGCCAGGTGGTCCTGGCCAACCTTGCCCTGCCGCACATTTCCAAGGGCGAGAACGGCTCGGTGATCCTCATCTCCAGCCTGTCTGCCCTGCGCGGCAATGGCGCGATCAACGCCTATGCGCTGGCCAAGGCGGGAGTGTCGCAA
>JAZKFK010000150.1:0-9335 GCA_040386475.1 Pseudomonadota bacterium
AGCCCAGCTTCGGCTCGCTCGATCCGCTGCTGTTCACCGACAGCACCGAACCGTTTGCCTTGCCCGAGCTGGATGTGCGGCTGGAGGATGCCCGCGCGCTGATCGAGGGAGATTTCGGGCCAATCGCCTTGCGGGTGAACGGCGGCGGATATCTGCCTGACGGGTTCGATGCGCAAGTGGCTGCCATCGCCCCCAACTTGCGCCTGAGCGGGTGCAGGGCCGCTCAGGCGACGCTTTATGGCCGCCTTGAGGTGGCCAACCAGCGGCCGGGTTTTGCCGGGCCGCTGCGCTTTGCCGGGGTCAGTTGCCCGGACGCTGGCGTGCAACTGGGCGCGGGCGGGGCGGCGCTGGACGCCATTGCCGATGCCGACTTGTCCGGTTTCCGCAGCGAGTTGGATTTCACCGCAGGTAACGCAGTGCTGCCCGGGGCGATGGCCGCAGCACTGGCCGGGCGGGGCCAGGCGACCTATCGTGGCGGCACGCTTGACAGCCGGTTTACGCTTGATGGGCGCGCAGTGGGAGTGGGCGGGCTGCGCCTCGCAAGCGCTGATTTTGCTGGCACCTTGCGCGGCACGCAGGGCTTCCGCGAAGTCCAGCTCGATGGCGACATCGGCGGTGCGGGGCTACGGCTTGGCCCGGCGTTCGACCAGCGGATGGCCGGGTTGGTCGAGGCCAGCGAAGGCACCCTTGTCGCACCATTGCTCACCCGCCTGCGCGGAGAACTGGCGCGGCAATTGCGCGGCGGCACGCTGGCAGGCCACGTCACGTTGCGCCGTGCCGATGGCAGCATGACGCTGGCCATTCCGCAAGCGCGGGTGAACGGCGCTGGTGGTACGCCGCTGGCGCAGATCGCCCGCACCCAGCTCTCGTTCGGCGAAAATGGCGTGCCGCGCTTCACCGGCAATTTTGCCACCGGCGGCGCGGGCCTGCCGCAGATCAGCGGACGAATGGAGCAGCTTGGCGGCGGACTCAGCCTGCAACTGGCGATGGCGCCTTATACCAGCGGTGATGCCAGCCTGGCCTTGCCACGCATGACCTTGCGGCAGGCGGCCAATGGCGCGCTGACCATTGCGGGTGAGGTTCGCGCCAGCGGTGCCTTGCCTGGGGGCTTCGTGCGCGGGCTGGAGGCGCCGGTGAGCGGCTCGGTGTCGGCCACCGGGGCGGTCAGCTTGTGGAGCGCTTGTACCCCGATACGTTTCGCCGCGCTCGGTTATGCCGGGCTGCAGGTCGATGCCCAACGCCTGACGTTATGCCCGCCGCGCGGTCGGCCGATCCTCAGTTATGATGCGGCTGGTCTGCGCATTGCGGCGGGGGCGCCATCGCTGCGGCTGAGCGGGCGGCTGGGCGAAACCCCGCTGCGCCTGGCGACCGGGCCGATCGGTCTTGCCTGGCCGGGCGCAGTCGTCACCCGCGACGTGGCGATGACACTGGGCGCGGCAGACCTGACGATGGCCAGCTTTACCGGCACACTGGGTGAGACGATCAGCGGCCAATTCACCGGCGGCACTGCCAAACTGGGCGAAGTGCCGCTGCTGGTGACCGAGGCAGAGGGTAACCTGACCTATGCCGACAGCGTCCTGACGCTGGCAGATACCGCCTTCACCGTCAGCGACCGGCAGGCCGATGCGCGGTTCTATCCGTTGCGGACGGACGACGCGCAGCTGGTGCTGGCCGATGGCCGCATCACCAGCGACTTCCTGCTGCGCCATCCGGCCAGCGGGGCCGAGGTGGTGCAGGTGGACCTCGCCCACACTCTGGCCAGCGGAGTCGGCCATGCCGATCTGGCAGTGGCCGGCCTGAACTTCCGCGACGGGTTCCAGCCAGCCGACCTGACGATCAAGCTCTATGGACCGGTCAGCAACGTGCGCGGCTCTGTCACCGGAACTGGTCGGGTGGACTGGAGCGGGGCGGGGGTGACCTCCAGCACCGGCACCTTCACTACCACCGGGCTCGATCTGGCGGCAGCCTTCGGCCCGGTAAAGCAAGCGCGCGGCACCGTGGTGTTCAGCGACCTGATCGGCCTGACCACAGCCCCTGGCCAGCGGATCACCGTCGCCTCGATCAATCCGGGGATCGAGGTGCTGGATGGCGAACTGGGCATTTCGCTGACCGGCGGTACCCTGCTGCGGCTGGAGGGCGCGACATGGCCGTTCCTGGGGGGCACGATCCGCATGCGCCCGGTGGCAATCAACGTCGGAGCCAGCGAAGAACGCAGCTACATCATCGACATCACCGGGCTGGAGGCGCAGCGCTTTGTCGAACATATGAACCTGTCAAACATTGCCGCCACCGGCACGTTCGATGGCACCCTGCCGATCATGTTTGACAGCGAGGGCAACGGACGTCTGCAAGGCGGCACGCTGCTGTCTCGCCCGCCGGGAGGCCGCGTGTCCTATGTCGGTGAACTGACTTACGAGGACCTCTCGCCCATTGCCAACTATGCCTTCGATGCCCTGCGCGACATGGAATACCAGACCATGGCCGTGACCATGAATGGCCCGCTGACGGGCGAGCTGGTCACCTCGGTCCAGTTCGATGGTGTGAAGCAAGGGCCGGGGGCGGAGCAGAACTTCATCACCCGGCGACTGGCCAACCTGCCGATCCGTTTCATCGTCAACGTGCGTGCGCCGTTCTACTCACTCGTCGGGTCACTTCGTTCGCTGTACGATCCCTCCGCCGTGCGCGATCCGCGCGGGCTGGGCCTGCTGTCCGATGACGGGCGCCGCTTCATCCCCGCTGGGCCATTGGCGGTCCCGCCAAACCTTGACCCGCCAGCCAATGAACCCACCATTCAGCCCCCCGAAAGCGAGGCCATGCCATGACAACAGCCAAATTGACCTGCGGCGCACGCCCGGCGCATAAGGTCCCGATGCAGGGAACCTTGATGATCCGGAAACGCGCCGCGCCGAGAATAATGATGGTGATGGCCAGCTTGCCCATGCTGACCGGTTGCGTGACGGTGAATGCACCGGCCGAGCCGATCGTGATCGAGCTGAACATCAACATCACCCAGGAAGTGATTTACCGCCTGGCGGAAGATGCCGGCAACACGATCGAGGAAAATGCCGACATCTTCTGATGCGGCACCACCCTCATGGAGCATATGATGAAAACGAAGTCTGTAACCCTGTTCACTCTGGCCGCCGCGCTGACCTTCGGCGCTGTCGCTGCGCCGGCCCTGGCACAGCGCGATCCGGCCTATGCCGCTGCCCGTTCTGCCGGGCAGGTGGGCGAGCGCGTGAACGGCTATCTGGGCATCGTCGGCTCGCCGTCGCCCGAACTGCAGCGGCTGGTGGATGACATCAACAACCAGCGCCGCCAGGTCTATGCCGATCGCGCGCAGGCCGAAGGCGCGACGCTGGAGCAATATGCGCTGACCGCTGGTTGCCTGGCGATCTCGCGCACTACGCCTGGCGAAAAGTACCAGGCACCCGATGGTACCTGGCAGACGCGCACTTCTGCTGCGCCTATCCGCGATCCGCGTTGCCCATAATTCGGTCATAATCTGATCAGTAGCACTCCTTTGGTCCGTCCACCCGGTTGACTCGCCTATGACCCCCGCCTAAGGGGCCGGTGCCTTAGGCGGGCGCATCGGATGCCCGTGCCAATTCTTGCACGTCAGGAGCAGGCATGAGCGACGATAAACCCGCACGGGAACCCATTGGTGAGGACGCGCGGATCGACGCGCTCGAGAAGCGGCTTGCTGCCGCGCGCGAGCGGGAAGACGAACGCAACCGGCCGCAAGTGCAGGGGGCTGACGCGAGTACTCGCGCCGGTAACCAGGTACTCGCGCATCTCATCGGCGGGCCTCTCGGCGGGGCGGTAGTCGGCTATGCGATTGACAGGCTGGCGGGAACCGCACCCTGGGGTCTGCTGGTGATGCTGGGGCTTGGCTTCATCGTCGCCTTCAGGAACATCATCCGGATTTCAAACCGGCCTCCCGGCAATCAGGACGATTGATCGGGCGGGTCGGCTGCAGGTTTGAGGGAACGTAGACACAGTGGCAGGCGAAACGGCGAAAGTCGATCCGATGCACCAGTTCACCGTGGAGCCGTTGTTCGGCACCGGTGGCTGGGAAGTGCAGGGCTACAATCTTGCCTTTACCAATTCGGCTATGTGGATGCTGGTGGCCTTCGTTGCGCTGACCGTGTTCATGCTGGGTGGGATGAAGCGCCAGCTGGTGCCCGGTCGCTGGCAGATGGCGGTGGAGACCTTCACCGGCTTCATCGATGATCTGGTGCTGGCCAACGTGGGCAAGGCCGGCAAGAAGTACGTGCCGTACATCTTCAGCCTGTTCATGTTCATCCTGTTCGCCAACCTCATCGGCCTGATGCCGCTGGGCCTTGTCGGCGTCCATCCGTTCACCTTTACCAGCCACTTCAGCATCACCGGCGTGCTGGCGATCATGAGCTTTGCGATCGTGCTGATCGTCGGCTTCTGGAAGCACGGCCTGCACTTCTTCAGCCTGTTCGTTCCCAGTGGTACGCCGCTGGTGATGGCGATCTTCATCGCCCCGATCGAGTTGATCTCGTTCCTGTTCCGCCCCTTCAGCCTTGGCCTGCGACTGTTCGTGGCCATGATGGCCGGGCACGTGCTGCTGGAAGTGCTGTCCAGCTTCGTGATCAGCGGCTGGTCCGCCGGTCCCGGCTTCGGCGTGCTGGTGGGCATTCCCAGCTTTGCGCTGATGGTCGCCATCTGCGCCCTGGAAATCCTGGTTTCTGGCATCCAGGCCTATGTTTTTGCACTGCTGACGTCGCTCTACATCAACGACGCCGAGCATCTGCACTGAGTTTTTTCGTCTCTTTTTGTTTTCTAACGTGTTTCTTGAAAGGATAATCTCATGGATCTCGATGCTGCCAAGATGATCGGTGCTGGCCTCGCTGCAATCGGTGCCGGCATGGCCGCGCTGGGCGTGGGCAACGTGTTCGGCTCGTTCCTCGAGTCCGCGCTGCGCAACCCGGGTGCCGCTGATGGCCAGCAGGGCCGCCTGTTCATCGGTTTCGCCGCGGCGGAACTGCTGGGCCTGCTCGCCTTCGTTGTGGCGATGATCATCCTGTTCGTCTGACGAACACTCTCCCGGCCGGGTGCTGAACCACCTGGCCGGGGTTGCTCCTGCCCTGACTCCCTTGTGTTGACAGACGGAATCCGTCCATGCCCCAGATTGCCCAGCTTTCCGAAATATGGTCCAGCCAGCTGTTCTGGCTGTTGGTCATTTTCGGCCTTGTCTATGTTGTGGTCGGCAAGACCATGCTGCCCAAGGTGATGGATACTGTGGGCTTGCGCGATCAGCAGATCGCCGCTGACCTTGCCGCTGCCCAGGCCGCCCGCGATGCGGCGGACCAGCAGGAAGCCGCCTGGCGCGCACGGGAGAACGCCAACCGCGCCGCAGCCCAGGCGCTGGTAGCTGAAGCGAAGGCCAAGTCGGCTGCCGCGACGGCCACCAAGCTGGCTGCCGCGCAAGGCTCGATCGATGCCCGCCTGACCGAAGCCGAGCAGCGCATCGCCGCTGCCCGGGCCGAAGCCGGGGCGGAGATCCAGTCGGTTGCCGCAGATGCCGCGCGCGACATCGTGTCACGCCTGGCGGGCATTTCCGTAGACAAGGCCGCTGCCACGGCGGCGGTTAAGAAGGCGATGGCCAATGGCTAATCCCGCAGCAACTGCCGCTCCCGCTTCAAGTGCCATGCCGGCGGAGATGGACCATTCGGCGCATACCGAAGTGGCCGGAACCGAAGTGGCGGGCCACGGCGCCGAACCCGAGTTGCTTGGCCTTGAGCCGTTCCAGTGGGTCTCGCTGGCGATGGCAACGCTGCTGCTGATCGCGTTCGGCTATGCCAAGGTGCACCGGACCATTGCCCGCGGGCTCGACGGCAAGATTGCGCAGATCAAGCAGAACCTCGAGGAAGCCAAGGCCCTGCGCGCCGAAGCTGAAGCCCTGCGCGCCGAATATGCCGCCAAGATCGCCGGCGCCGAGCAGGACGCCGAGGCTTTGCTCGGCAATGCCCGGACCGAGGCTGACCTGATCGTCAAGAAGGCCGAAACCGACGCCACCGCGACCATCGCCCGGCGCGAACAGATGGCGACTGACAAGATCGCCGCCGCCGAACGGGCTGCGGTGGATGACCTGCGTGCGCAGGCTGCCAAGGCATCTGCCGCCGGAGCCGCTTCGCTGATCGCCGACCGGCACGATGCCGCCGCCGACAAGGCGCTGGTCGACCAGGCGATTTCCGCGCTTTAATCCCACGCGGGATTTTTCAAAAGGCCGTCGCTCGCAAAGTGCGCGCGGCGGCCTTTTGCTTTTGTGCTGCCGTTCCAGTTCGCTCTCCCCAAGCACCCTTAAACCCGTTAGCGTCGCGCACGGTAAGGCAGGCGAGGGCTTGCTGCGAGTGAGGAGAGAGACATGAAAGTTGCAGTTCTGGGTGCCAGCGGCAAGGGCGGTTCGGAGATTGTGAAGGAGCTGGTTTCGCGCGGCCACACGGTCACCGGCATCGCCCGCAATCCGGGCAACGTGCCCACCGGCGAGGGGATCACTGCGGTAGCCGGAGATGCATCGGACGCCGCTGCGCTGGCCGGCCTGATCAAGGGCCATGACGCGGTGATCAGCGCGATCCACTTCGATGTGCCCAGCGCCACCCTGCTCAGCGCGGTCAAGCAGGCGGGTGTTGATCGGCTGCTGGTGATGGGCGGCGCGGCCAGCCTGCATAATGCCGATGGCGTGATGATCTACGACGCGCCGGGTTTCCCGGATTTCCTGAAGCCCATCGTCAAGCCGGCGATCGACTTCCTCCACGAGTTGCGCGAGGAAACGTCCACCAACTGGACTTTCCTCTCACCCGCAATGAACATTTTCGTGGGTGAGCGCAAAGGCCCCGGCAGTTTCCGCAAGGGGACTGAACAGCTGGTGACCAATGCCGAGGGCAAGAGCGACATCTCCTATGCCGACTATGCCATCGCCATGGTGGACGAGCTGGAGCAGGGCAACCACCCGCGCGGGCGGTTCACCGTCGCTTATTGAAGCCTAGAACGAGTCCTTCGCTGCCCGCAAGGTGGCGAAGGTCTCCTCCGGTGACGATCCGCCCCAGCGGTTGCGCATTACCTCGACATCGGCGCGCAGGAACGGGTTGGTCTGCTTCTCGCGGCCGAGGTTGAACGGCACGGTCGGTTCGTTGCGCGCGCGGTAAGCCGTCACATCGGCGGCATAGAGCTGCAGCTCCACGTTATCGGGATCGGCATGCAGCGCGAAGCGAGCGTTGCTGGCGGTGTATTCGTGCGCGCAATAGGCCATCGTGTCATCGGGCAGGCCGCGCAGCCGCAAAAGCGAGGCCCAGAACTGCTTTGGCGTGCCTTCGAACATGCGCCCGCAGCCCAGCGCGAACAAGGCGTCGCCCACAAAGGCGATGCGGCTGTCGGGCAGGTGATAGGCAATGTGGCCATTGGTGTGTCCGCCCACATCGATCACCCGCGCGGCATGCGCGCCGATCACCACGTCGTCCCCGCCCGACACGGTGCGGTCGATCCCCTCGATCTTTGCCGCATCTCCTGAAGGCGCGGTGATGGTGCAGCCCGTGGCGGCCTTGATCGCCAGGTTGCCGCCCGCATGATCGGGGTGCCAGTGCGTGTTCCAGATCTGAGTGATGCGCCAGCCCTTCAGCTCGGCGGCGCGCAGGTAAGCGGTGGCATCTGGCGTATCGATGCACACCGTCTCGCCGCTGTCGGTATCGTGCAGCAGATATCCGTAATTGTCGGACAGGCAGGCGAACTGGTGGACGGACAGGCTCATCGGGTAATCCTTCAAGAGGTTCCCCGGCGTCTTAGGATGCGCAGCCCAAACAGGAAAGGCCCGCCCGCTCGGGTGAGCGGACGGGCCTTTCCTTTAATCCGGTCTGGCCATCACGGGCTTGGTGCCCATGATGTCAGCGTTTGGCTTATTCCGCGCCCTTCTTCAGCGCGGCGCCCAGGATGTCGCCCAGCGAGGCGCCCGAATCGGACGAACCGAACTGTGCCACGGCTTCCTTCTCCTCGTGGATCTGGCGAGCCTTGATCGAGAAGTTGGGCTTCTTGGAACGGTCGAAGCCGATCACCATGGCGTCCAGCTTCTGGGCCACCTGGAAGCGGTCCGGACGCTGCTCGTCACGGTCCCGGCCAAGGTCGCTGCGCTTGATGAAGCCGGTGGCGCCATCGTCGCCAACCTGCACTTCCAGGCCGCCATCACGCACTTCGAGCACGGTCACGGTGACCACGTCGTTGCGCTTCAGGCCGCCCGCACCACCGGTGGCGCTGGCGCCCTCGGCGCTGGGTGCACCCTTTTCAAGCTGCTTCATGCCCAGGCTGATGCGCTCCTTGTCGATATCGACATCGAGCACGATGGCCTTGACCTCTTCACCCTTGCGGTGAAGCGCCAGCGCGTCCTCGCCCGAGATGCCCCAGGCGATGTCGGACATGTGGACCATGCCGTCCACGTCGCCCGGCAGGCCGATGAACAGGCCGAATTCGGTGGCGTTCTTGACTTCGCCTTCCACGATGGAGCCAACCGGATGGGTCTCGGCGAACTCTTCCCACGGATTGCGCTGAGCCTGCTTGAGGCCCAGGCTGATGCGGCGCTTGTCGCTGTCGACTTCCAGCACCAGCACTTCGACTTCCTGCGAGGTCGAGACGATCTTGCCGGGGTGGACGTTCTTCTTGGTCCAGCTCATTTCCGAAACGTGGACCAGGCCTTCGATGCCCGCTTCCAGTTCCACGAAGGCGCCGTATTCGGTGATGTTGGTCACCACGCCGCTGATCTTCGCACCCACCGGGTACTTGGCGGCAACGCCATCCCACGGATCGCTTTCCAGCTGCTTCATGCCCAGGCTGATGCGCTGGGTATCGGCATTGATGCGGATGATCTGGACCTTCACGGTCTGGCCGATCTCGATCACTTCCGACGGGTGGTTGACGCGCTTGTAGCTCATGTCGGTGACATGCAGCAGGCCGTCGATGCCGCCCAGGTCAACGAAGGCGCCATAATCGGTGATGTTCTTCACCACGCCATCGGTGATCATGCCTTCGGTCAGGCCGTCGATCAGTTCGCTGCGCTGTTCGGCGCGGGTTTCTTCCAGCACGGCGCGGCGCGAGACCACGATGTTGCCGCGGCGGCGATCCATCTTGAGGATCTGGAACGGCTGCGGCACATCCATCAGCGGCTGCACATCGCGCACGGGACGGATATCGACCTGCGAACCGGGGAGGAACGCCACGGCGCCGTCCAGATCGACGGTGAAGCCGCCCTTGACGCGGCCGAAGATGCGGCCTTCCACGCGCTTGCCTTCGCCGAACTCGCTTTCCAGCTTGTCCCAGGC
>JAZKFK010000151.1:0-3953 GCA_040386475.1 Pseudomonadota bacterium
CAGGAAGTGCTGCGCACCACGCTGGTCCGCCGCGCTTACGAGATCGTCGCCAGCGAACACGGCGCGCCCGCGCTCACGCGGCTGGTGGCCTTCAGCGACGATATGGACGGCCTGCGCAAGGTGCCGGACAACGTGCCCAACAAGGATATGCTGGCCAGCCACCTGGGCAAGCCGCTGACGCGCATCCCCGATCCGTTCGGCACGCATGAAAGCTTTGCCCACCACAACAACGCCCGGCTGCAGGCCTTCCTCGACCAGTTCGGGTTCGAGTACGAATTCGTCTCGGCGTCGGACCGTTATAATTCCGGCGCGTTTGACGATGGCTTGCGGCAAGTGCTGCGCCGGTACGATGCCATCATGGACATTATGCTGCCCACCTTGCGCGAGGAACGGCGCCTGACCTATTCGCCCGTCCTGCCGGTCAGCCCCACCAGCGGCGTGGTGCTGCAGGTGCCGGTTACGGTGATCGATGCCGAAGCCGGGATCGTGCGCTTTGTCGACCAGACCGGAGACGTGGTCGAACAATCGATCCTGGGCGGCCACGCCAAGCTGCAGTGGAAGGTGGACTGGGCCATGCGCTGGTATGCGCTGGGCGTGGATTACGAGATGTGCGGCAAGGATCTGACCGACAGCGTCACCCAGTCCGGCCGCATTGTGCAGGTTCTGGGCGGGCGCAAACCGGAAGGCCTGATCTACGAGCTGTTCCTGGACGAGAAGGGCGAGAAGATCTCCAAGTCCAAGGGCAATGGCCTGACGATTGACGAATGGCTGACCTATGGCACCGAAGAGAGCCTGGGCTTCTACATCTTCCCCAATCCCAAAAGCGCCAAGCAGTTGCATGCAGGCGTGATCCCGCGCGCAGTGGATGATTACTGGCAGTTCCGGGCCAAGATCCCCGAGCAGCCGGTGGAGCAGCAACTGGGCAATCCGGCGTGGCACTTGCTGCGCGCCAATGGCTATCACGGCGGGGATGGTGACACTTTGCCGGTCAGCTTTGGCCTGCTGCTGAACCTGGTTGGCGTGCTGGGCGCGGCTGCCACGCACCAGCAGGTGTGGAATTACCTCGGCAATTACATCCACGATCCCGATCCGGCGCACCACAAGGATCTGGAGGTGCTGATCGACCGGGCGCTGGCCTATAACCGCGAGTTCGTGGCGCCTACGCTCAAGCGTCGCGCTCCATCCGCCAACGAGGCTTCCGCCTTGCGCGCGCTGGATGCCCATCTGGCGGGGCTGGCCGAGGATACCTCCGCCGAGGACTTGCAGAACGCCGTTTACGAAATCGGCAAGGATGAGGCCCATGGTTTTGCCTCGCTGCGTGACTGGTTCAAGGCGCTGTACGAGACGCTGCTGGGCAGCGAGCAGGGGCCGCGCATGGGTAGCTTCATTGCGCTGTATGGCGTTGCCAACACCCGCCGCCTGATCGCCGAGGCGCTGGCAGCATAGAGGATCGCCGATGAGCCAGGAGACCGATCCGCACGATCTGGCAAGGGATCTGCTGGGCCGCGAGTACGATGAGCTGGAGGCCGACGAGCAGCGCGTGCTCGATCGCGTCGCCGCCGGCACTTACACCGTGCCGGACGCCGATGAACTGGTGCAGCTGCAAAACACGTTTGGCGACCGGCTGTCCGACCGGGTAGCGGCGGTAGGCGGCAGCTGGGGCTTCATCATCGCCTTTGCCGTAGTGCTGTTCGGCTGGATGGTGCTCAACAGCCGGGTCCTGGAATTCGTGGGGCTGGCGCCATTTGATGCCTATCCCTTCATCTT
This sequence comes from Pseudomonadota bacterium, assembly GCA_040386475.1. GTDB lineage: Bacteria > Pseudomonadota > Alphaproteobacteria > Sphingomonadales > Sphingomonadaceae > Alteraurantiacibacter. The sequence goes on from JAZKFK010000151.1 coordinate 1,768, forward strand.
CCTCAACCTGATGCTGTCAACACTGGCCGCCGTGCAGGCGCCGATCATCCTGATGAGCCAGAACCGCCAGGCCGCCAAGGATCGCATCACCGCGCGCCACGATTATGAGGTGAACCTGCGCACGCAGCTGGAAATCCTCCGCCTGTCGCGCAAGATTGACCGGATGGCGGCCGAGGTGCGGTTGGCCGCCAAGCACTTGCCCGGGGAATAGAGGCCGCCGCTCAGCGCCAGGGACGTACGCGATACCATTTGGTGATCACGTACTTCACGCCTGCCGCCACCGGGGTGCCCGCGTGCAGCGTGGCGCGGTTGGGCATTCCATCGACCAGCGCGTTGTTCCACAGCAGCAGGACGCCCTGCTTGGGTTCGATCGACATACCCAGTTCGGTAAAGTCGGTGGTGCCGCCTTCCTCCACATCGTTGAGATAGACCATCGCGGTAAAGGCGCGCTGCCCGCCCTTGCTGGTCTCGCGTTCCCAGTACGAGGTATTGGGGTGGAACCAGTCATGGTGCGGTTTGAACTGCTGGCCGGGCATGTACCGCTGGCCCTGGATGGTCTCGCCCCAAGTCGGCTCGATCCCCAGCAGGTCGTCGATCCGCCGCTCGATCTTCTTCACGAACGGATCATGCGGATCGACATCGCCCGAATAGCTGGTGCGATAGCCATCCGAATAATCGAGATCGAACACGGTGGAGGGTTTGGCCACCTCGTCGATCATGGCGATAAGGCGGGCGCACTCCTCGGGCGTGACAAAGTCGGCCACGGCGAACAGTTCGGCCTTGTCGGTCGGCACCGGCCACACTGCGGGATTGACCGCCAGCCGGGTACGGACCTTCTGGCCCAGACTGCGCAGGAAAGGCTGGTCGCGGTGAAACTGGCTTTCGACATCGGGGGTCATGGCACCTGCCATAAATGGGGCAGGCGGTCGCAGGCAAGCGAAAGCCCCCGCCCTCAGGGAAGGGCGGGGACTCCTGTGTTGCCGGCCACTCTTCCGGCAACGCAGCGCTAGTCAGCGGTTACCAGAAGAAGTCGTAGATCACGTCGACCACTTCGCCGGTGTACAAGTCCACCAGCAGCACGTCGTCGTAGTAGCGCACCCAGCGATAGTCGCCGTAGACTTCGGGCAGGCGGTACTGCCACGGATCGTTGATCCAGTAGCGGTTGCCGAAGAACAGGCGGTCCAGCGAGAAGCCGATGCTCAGGCGCCGATAGCTGTAATTGCTGTACGGCGAGTAGTAGCGGCCCGGGGTGTAGATGTGCCGGTTGGAATAGCGGTAGCTGTTCCAGTTATACCGGTTGTTGTCGCGCCAGCGGCGATCCCACTGGCGATGATCGCGCCGATCATCGCGCCAGTTGTTGTCGCGCCGGTCGTTGTCCCGATACGAGCGGTTGCGGTCACTGTCACGATAGCTGCCGTTGCGGCTTTCGTCGCGATAGTTGCGATCGCCGTCCCGGTTCCAGTCGCGGGTTTGCTCGCGGCCGTCGCGCTGCCCCTGCCAATCGCCCTGGCGATTGCCGTCGCGGTTCCAGTCACGATTCTGCTCGCGGCCGTCGCGCTGGCCCTGCCAGTTCTGGTCACGAGAGCCGTTCCAGGTGCCGGTATTGGCTTGTGCAGGACGTTGCGGGCGATCGGTGCCGACCACGCGCTCTCCACTGCGATCACGGTTGCGGTCGATCTGCGGGTTATAGATGCCTTCCGAACGTTCGGCACGATCGGGCCGGTTCTGGCCCTGCCAACGCTGGCCACCGTTTTCGCCGCGGACTTCGGCACGGTTTCCGCCGCGCGCCTGCTGGCCGTTATTCCAGTTGCCACGCTGGGCCTGTTCGCCTGCACCGCCACGCCGCCCGACCGGAGCCTGCGCCTGCTGCGGAGGAGGAGCGGCCTGCTGCTGCCGCTGTGGCGGAGCCGATTGCTGCGCCTGACGGTTCTGCTGGCGCACTTCCTGGCGCTGTTCGCGGACTTCCTGCCGCGCGGCACGCTGTTCCTGCCGGGCAGCACGCTCCTGCTGCGCTGCCACGGCGCCGTTCTGGCGGTCCTGGGCAGTTGCGGCGGTGGTGAAGGCAGGGGCGGCCAGCGCAATCGCCAGCGCTGTCAGTCCACCCGACTTGAGCAAGGATTTGAACGTCACTTTTAGTCTCCCAATGCTGCCGCCGAGTGGTGCGGCAAGGTGTGTATGGGGAGGGT
>JAZKFK010000152.1:0-2926 GCA_040386475.1 Pseudomonadota bacterium
GGCGGCGCGCCGGTGCCCGCCAGCGAATACACTTATGCCAGCGGCATCATCGATCGCGGGGCCGTGCTCGATACCTTCCGCAACGGAGCCACCATCGTGCTGCCACAACTGCACTTTGCCGACGCGCGGCTATATACCTTCTGCCTGGCGCTGGAGCGCGAGTTTGGTGCGCGGATCCAGACCAACATCTACCTCACCCCGCCTGGCCACAGCGGCTTCGGCATCCATTACGATGATCACGACGTGTTCGTGCTGCAGGTGTCGGGCCGCAAGAAGTGGGAGATATACGGCCAGCGCGATGGCCTGCCGTTCAAGGGCGAAAACTTCCGCAAGGACCATGACGAGACCGGCGAATTGCGCGAGACTTTCGTGCTGGAACCGGGCGAGTGTCTGTATGTGCCGCGCGGCCTGGCGCACCGGGCCGAGACCGAGGGCGATGAAACCAGCCTGCACGTCACCGTGGGCATCCTGGTGCAAACCTGGGCCGAGTTCATGCTGGAGGCGGTGGCCGAAGCCAGCCTGCGCATGCCCGAACTGCGCCAGTCGCTACCGCGCTCGCTCTATTTCGACGAGGGCGAACGTCCTGCCAACGAGGCCTCGTTCCGCCGCCTGATGCGCGAGATTGCCGACAAGGCCAGCTTTGACGCTACGCTGGCGGCATTCGGCAGCAATTTCGTGATGAACCAGGGGCCGCGCCTGCGCGGTGCGCTCAACGCGCTGATTGCCGGGGTCGGCGAGCAGGACCGGCTGCTGGTGCGTGACAGCGTAATCTACGCCATCGAGCAGGGCGAGGAAGGGCCGCAACTGGCGCTGGCTTCATGCTCCATCCCGCTGGCCGAGGATCTTGCCCCGCAATTGGCCGGGCGGCTGGCGGAGGGTAACCTGGCGCTGGCGGACTTTGCCGTGGCCGATGCAACGGACCTGCGTGATACGGTGGAAACGCTGCTCGCCTACGGACTGCTCGAACGCGCCACCTGAAGTTGCCTGATTGCGCATAAAAGCCGATTTCCCATAAAAGAAGGCCCGGTCGATTGCTCGGCCGGGCCTTTGAAAGTTTTGGGAGAGGATGCCTGAAAGGCCCGTTCCTTATGCGGACGGTGGCCGATTCCGACAAACGCATAGACTGCATGACTTGTTGCGCTTTTTGCAATCAAGCTGTTGCAGAAAGCGCCTTGCGTTATGCGGCGTTCAGAAAACGGGATCGTATCCCGGCGGCAATTCATCGCCCTGATCGGGTACGCCAACCGGCGCGCTGACCGGAGTGTGGATGCCGCACTCGGTCTTGTCCCATCCACGCCACCGCCCGGCACGCGGGTCTTCGCCCGGCTTGACCACGCTGGTGCACGGGGCGCAGCCGACCGACAGATAGCCTTGCGCTTCCAGCGGATGGCGCGGCAAATCGTGCAGGTCAAAATAGGCTTCGAGGTGATCCTTGGTCCAGTCACCCAGCGGATTGATCTTCAGGCGGCCGTCCTCGATCTCGAACCGGGGCAGGTTCTCGCGGGTGACCGACTGGAACGCCTTGCGCCCGGAAATCCACGCATCGAGGCCGCGCTTGGCGCGCGCCAGCGGTTCAACCTTGCGGATTTCGCAGCATCCATCCGGATCCCAGCTCCACCGCAGGCCGTTCTCGTCCTTGGCGGCGAGGACAGCCAGATCAGGCTGGACGACGCTGGAGTTGGCAAGGCCGAACAGGCTGGTGAGCGTATCGCGGTAAGCCAGCGTTTCGGGAAACATCTTCAGCGTATCGACGAACACGACTGGCACCGTGGGGTCGGCAGTTGCCACCAGATGCAATAGCACCGCGCTTTCGGTGCCGAAGCTGGAGACCACGGCCACGCGGCCCAGCGACCCTTCGGCGAACAGCTCCGCCAGCATCACGCCCACGTCCACGCCCGCGAACCGCGCGTTGAGGCGGTCGGCATCGGCCTGCGTGAAGGCAGGCGCGGTGTCGATCACGTCCCTCTCTCTGGGCGCGACACGGGCGGCGGCATCAGCCATGCCGCAAGTTCCAGATCGGCGTGCGATCGTCGGCGGCCGCCTGGTAGACGTTCGGAAAGCGATTGAACGCGGCTTCAATGTCGGCTTCGTCCAGCGGCATGTTTGGGGCAAAGGCATCGAACCCGCAGCGGCGCATGGCGTCGATACGATCGACCAGAACATCGCCCACAGCGCGCAGTTCGCCGGTATAGCCCGCCTCGCGCAGGATACGCGCTGCCGAGAAACCGCGCCCGTCGCCGTATGTGGGGAAATTCACTTCCACCAGCGCGATCCTGTCCAGATGACCAAGCAGAAGGCGCGCGTCGTCGCCCGGCTCGATGCGCACGGCGGCAGCATTCGACTGGTCGACAAATGCATCCACCGTTACCGCCGGGTGATCGGCCTGCGGATCATCGCGAAAGCGCAGTTGCACGGTATCTGTGCCAGTACCCAGTGACTCAGCCATAAAGCGCCTCCTTGAACGGATCCATGCCGATGCGGCGGTAAGTATCGAGGAAGCGCTCCCCTTCGGTGCGCTGCGCGAGATAAACGTCGGTGGCCTTTTCGACCGCATCGACAATGCCCGCCTCGTCAAAGCCAGGGCCGGTGATCTTGCCGAGCGAGGTGTCTTCGGCTTCCGAACCGCCGAGCAGCAGCTGGTAATTTTCCAGCCCCTTCTTGTCGACGCCCAGGATGCCGATGTGGCCCGCATGGTGATGCCCGCAAGCGTTGATACAGCCGCTGATCTTCAGCTTCAGCTCGCCGATCACGTCGGCCTTGCCGTTGGCGGCAAAGCGCTCGGAAATCTTCTGCGCGACCGGGATGGAGCGGGCATTGGCCAAGCTGCAATAATCAAGGCCGGGGCAGGCGATGATGTCGTCAATCTGGTCAAGATTGGGCGTGCCCAGGCCTGCCGCATCCAGCTGCTGCCACAGGTCATGCAGGC
>JAZKFK010000153.1:0-1561 GCA_040386475.1 Pseudomonadota bacterium
GGATGACGGCGGCTGCGGCCTCCATCCCCCGCCCCATTGCCCCGCTGGCGTGGGTGCTGATTGCCTTTCGCATCCTGCTGATGGTGCTGCTGCTGGCGGCCTGCGTGCCGCTACATTACCTGTGGCGTCTGCTGGGGCTGGACCGGATGTGGCCGCGCGTGTTCCTGACCGGAGTTGGAGCCATCGCCGGGCTGCACATCACCCGGCGCGGCAAGCGGGTGCCCGGCGCGTTGCTGCTGGCCAACCATGTCAGTTGGCTGGATATTCCCGCGCTGTCGCAGACTGCCAACAGCGCCTTTGTGGCGCATGACGGCCTGGCCGGTCACGGCTTCCTGAAATGGATGTGCCATACGAACGAGACCGTGTTCATCGCCCGCCACCGCCGGTCGGATGTCTCGCGCCAGGCGGAGGATATTCGCGCCGCGATGAACCACGGCGGCACGCTCACCCTGTTTCCCGAAGGCACCACCAGCGACGGCACCGGCCTGCTGCCGTTCAAGAGCAGCCTGCTGGGCGCGCTGGAACCCTTGCCCGATGGCGCCGTGGTCCAGCCGGTGCTGCTGCATTACGAGGACGTGCCGCGCATCGCCTGGATCGGCGAGGAGCCGGGTCTCGACAACTTCAAGCGCGTGCTCGCCCGCATGCGCCCCGTGCGGCTTCAGGTGCACTTCCTGCCTCCCCTGGCTGGCGACGCTCTGGCCAGCCGCAAGACCATGACGGCGGCGGCACGCGGGGCGCTGGCGCAGGCGATGCTTTAACTTCACGCCGAATTGCCTTAAGGGCGCCGCTCCATGACCACCCGGCCCGCCCCCCAAAACCCTCCGCGCACGTACCGCGTCAAAAGCTTCGGCTGCCAGATGAACGTCTATGATGGCGAGCGCATGGGCGAGCTGCTGGCCGCCAAGGGCATCGTCCCCGCGCCTGAGGGCGAGGAGGCGGACCTGGTGGTGCTAAACACCTGCCACATCCGCGAGAAGGCGGCGGAGAAGGTCTATTCGGACATTGGCCGGCTGGTGAAGGCAGGCCGCGCGGCTGGCAAGGAGCCGATGATTGCTGTCGCCGGTTGCGTGGCACAGGCCGAGGGCGAGGAGATCATGGCGCGCGCGCCTGCGGTCTCGATGGTGGTCGGACCACAGGCCTATCACCGTTTGCCGGGCATGATCGACCGCGCCGTGGCGGGTGAGCGGGCCACCGATACCGACATGCCGGAGGACACAAAGTTTGCTGCCCTTCCGGCCCGACGCAAGGTTGGCCCCAGTGCATTCCTGACCATCCAGGAAGGGTGTGACAAGTTCTGCACCTATTGCGTGGTGCCCTATACTCGCGGGGCAGAAATTTCCCGCCCGTTTAGCGATTTGCTGCACGAAGCCGAGAGCCTAGTTGAAGCCGGTGCGCGGGAGATCACGCTGCTGGGGCAGAACGTCAACGCCTGGACCGGCGTCGATGACGCCGGCCGCGCGGTGGGTTTCGATGGCCTTGTCAAAGCCATTGCCAAGCTGCCGCAAGTGCAGCGTATTCGCTATACCACCAGCCATCCCAACGATGTCACCGATGGCATGGT
>JAZKFK010000154.1:0-8684 GCA_040386475.1 Pseudomonadota bacterium
CCGGGCAGGCCCACCATGATCAGGATCCACTGCCAGTTGAAGATCGTCAGCCCCAGCACGCCAGTCCTGTCCGGCAAACTGTCGGTAAAGGTTAGCATGGCCCCGCCGCCCCAGGTGCCCGCCGCGCTGGCACCAATGTAGGCCAGCTGCATCAGCGCGAAGACCAGCGGCAGCCGGGCAGGGCGGAAATAGTCGGCCATCATCGAGTATGACCCCGGCCCGTTGGCCGCTCCGCCCGCGCCCACGAACAGCCGCGTGCCGATCAGCTGGCCGATGGTCTGCGCCAGGCCGCCAGCCGCCGTGATAGTGCCCAGCACCGCCACGCTGGCCGACAGGACATATTTGCGCGGGTAGATATCGACCAGGCGGCTCAAGGGAATGCCCACAAAGACAAACGCGATCACGCCCGCCGGTCCCATCACGAAGCCCAGCGCGCTGTCGGACAGGCCAAAGCTGTGCTTGATCCGCTCGGCCAGCATGCCCAGCACGGCGGCATCGAAGAAATTGAGGAACGTGGCGAACACGATCACGCCAAGCGCGAAGAAGGCCGCGCGCTCGGACGGCCAGCGCAAGGGGGTCGGGGCTTCGGCGGCGCTGGCGGGTTCGGTGCTAAGGGGGGCAATCGCCACGGCTGGTCTCTCCTGTCGCGCATTCTCCTGGAATGCTGCCAGCTTGCCCTCGCCTGTCCGATGACTTTAAGGAATGACCTGCGTCAATCAGCTGTCGCGAAGTGTCGCAGCATGACCACGGGAGAGAGAACCCAGCCATGAAGTATGCCCCCACCTATGCCCAGGACCGTGCCGAGATCGAAGACCTGATGGCGCGCTACCTGATGGCCATGGATTACAACGATTTCGATACCTACGCCGATACCTTCACCGAGGACGGCACGCTGGACTATGCCACCGGCACCGTGACCGGACGCGAGAACATCCGCGCCGAAAGCAAGGCGTTCAAGGAGCGCGTGGGCAAGATGTTCACGGATGTTGATGGCGAACCTTCGTTGCTGCGCCACGTGCTGTGCCATTCGGTGATCCGGGTGGAAGGCGACCTGGCCTGGCACACCGGCTTCTGGTTCGAATTCGACAATGGCGGGCCGAAGAACGCCAAGGACCGCAAGACGATCCTGATGGGCACCTACGGCATTTACGAGGACCAGCTGAAGCGCGTGGATGGCGAATGGCAGTTCTTCTACCGCAACATCCGCAATGAATTCCTGCCCGGGCGTGACAGCGGCAAGGTCAACCCGGTGCTGGCGATGGATGCGCTGGCAGCGACGAGCTGAAACCGATGCAGGAAGAAGGGCTGACCGGACCCGACCGCTCGAAGTCCGGACAGCCCCGGCATTAATGGTGCAAGGGGACAAGCGTTCCCGTGACAGCACAGGTTCATTTGCAGGGGGGCAAGCACGGTTTATGATCCGCCCTGCAATCGCCCGCGCCCTCGCCGTTCCCGCCTTGTTGCTGGCCGTGCCGCTGGCTGCACAGGACGCGGCGCCTGCGTCTGCTCCCCCGCAATTGTCGCTGGAACAGCGCATGCTGCTGCGCTGTTCGGCGGCCTTCGCACTGGTGGCCAATCGCCAGCTATCGGGTGAGGAATGGGCGCTGGCCTATCCGCCGCTGGCCGAGCAGGGCCGTGAATTCTTCGTGCGCGCCACCGCGCGGCTGGCCGACGAGACCGGGGTAGAGCCACCCGCGCTGGCCCCTGTGCTGCGGGCCGAGGCGGAAAGTCTGCTGGACCGGCCGCTGCTGCAGCAGGTCATGCCGGTGTGCCTGACCTTGCTGCCACCCGTGCCCCAGGGCTGAATCTAGGGAAAAACTTGTCCCGCTGGCGCTGGACCCGGCGCGCCCCTTGCGGCAATAGGGCGTCACGCCATGTGGAAGCTCTACCAGTTCACCCTCTGTCCGTTTTCCCGCAAGGTCCGGCTCGCGCTGGCCGAGAAAGGCGTGGCGCACGAGGTGGTTACCGCGCTGCCGTGGGCGCCGGATGAGGCATTCGACAGCCTCAACCACTTCGGCCGCACCCCCGTGCTGCACGATGAGGAGCGCAAGCTGACGCTGGCGGATAGCCAGTCGATCTGCGAATACCTGGAAGAGACCGAGGACCGCACCCCGCTGGTGCTGGGCACCGCGCTGCAACGCGCGGAAATTCGCAAGCTGGTGGCGCTGTTCGATCAGGGCTTCTTCGCCGATGTCACGCACCCGCTGATGCACGAGAAGATGAAGAAGCGCGTGGTGCTGCGGCAAGCTCCTGATTCGGGCCAGCTGCGCCAGGCGATGAAGCTGGCGCACGAGCACCTGGAATATATCGACTGGCTGGTGGGCACGCGCCGCTGGCTGGCGGGCGCGCAGATGAGCCTGGCGGACTTTGCCGCCGCCGCGCAGATCTCGGTCGCCGATTATCTGGGCGGGATCGATTGGGCGGGGCACGAGGAAGCGCAAGGCTGGTACCGCGTGATGAAAAGCCGCCCCAGTTTCCGCCCCTTGCTGGCCGAGAAGATGGACGGCATCCCCCCGCCGCGCCACTATGCTGATGTGAACTCCTGATCGTTGCGAAGGCGCATCCGCGCCTTCGTCCTCGGTGCTGTTCCCTCCGCTTTGCTGCGCGGCACCTGCGGGCGGGCGCCCAGGCCCTTTGGCACCCTTGCGGTTCGCTGGTCGCGAACCGATATTGCACTTGCGCGCTACCCCGCCAGGAGACATCCCCATGACCGACAAGCTGAACCTTTCCGAGCAGGAATGGCGCGAGAAGCTCTCGCCAGAACAGTATACCATCCTGCGCCAGAAGGGCACCGAGCGGGCCTTCACCGGCAAGTACGAGAAGAACAAGGCTGCCGGCCTGTACAAGTGTGCCGGTTGCGGGCTGCCGCTGTTCGAAAGCGACAGCAAGTATGATAGCGGCTCCGGCTGGCCCAGCTTCACCGCGCCGGCTGATGATGGCGTGGTCGACGAACATCGCGATGTGACGCAAGGCATGGTCCGGACCGAAGTGACCTGCGCGCGCTGCGCCGGGCACCTGGGCCACGTGTTTCCCGATGGCCCGGGGCCGGATGGCCTGCGCTATTGCATCAATTCGGCCAGCCTCAATTTTGCCCCACAGGACGAAACGAAGGATAACTAGGCTCCTTCGACGGCAGCGACGTTCATTCCCTGTTAGATATGTCCTATGCATGGGGCATAATGCTTGAGGCGGGGCCAGTCCTGCCCGCTTGTGCACGGGGAACGGTAGCCAGATGGCAACAAGGCGCGGCGAGCGCTCCGCAGCATCGCGAAGGAGCGGGAGCCGTTCCGGTGGCTCGCGCGGTGGGGGTGGCAGGCCGCCGGCTACCGGCTGGAAGGCAGGCATGCGCCGTTGGGGTAAGCGCCTGTTCTGGACCGGCGCCTTTGCCGCGCTGCTGGGGCTGATCGCGGTTGGCACGGCGGTGTTTTTCGCCGCGCGCGAGATGGCCTCCTATTCGGCGCTGATGGAAAGCCAGACCGCGCAATCGATCATCGTGCGCGCACGCGATGGCACCGAGATCCAGGCGCTTGGCCCGTCTTATGGCGAATGGCTGCCATCAGACGAAATCCCGCAGGTAATGAAAGATGCGATGGTCAGCGTGGAGGACCACCGCTTCTATTCGCATCCCGGCGTCGATCCGCTGGGCCTGATGCGCGCGGTATGGAACGCGCTGAACGAGGATCGCCAGGTTTCCGCCACCAGCACGATCACCCAGCAATTGGCACGCAACCTGTTCCTCAATTCCAACCGCACGCTGTATCGCAAGCTGAACGAGATCATCCTGGCGATGGCTCTGGAGTGGAAGTTTTCCAAGGACCAGATCCTCGAACTGTACCTTAACAAGGTCTACTTCGGCGGCGGGGCTTACGGAGTGGATAGCGCCAGCCGCAAGTTCTTCAGCCATTCCGCGCGCGAGCTGTCGCTGGAGGAAGCGGCGATCATTGCCGGGCTGGTAAAAGCGCCCAGCCGCTATTCGCCCACTGCCGATATCGATGCAGCCGTGGGCCGCGCCAACGTGGTGGTGCAGCAGATGGTTGAATATGGCGGCCTCGACCCGGCACAGGCGCGGCAGGTGGATGTAACCACCGTGCAACTGCAACCGGAAAGCGGGCAGAACGCCACGCGCTATTTCACCGATTGGGTGCTGCCGCAGCTCGACATCATCCTGGAAGGCGACAGCTTCGAGCCGATCGAGGTGTGGACCACGCTGGACACCGGGATGCAGGCCGCCGCAGCCAGCGCCATCCGCGCCAATGTGCCCGGCGGCACGCAAGGCGCGCTGGTCAGCCTGGACCGCGACGGGGCGATCCTGGCGATGGTTGGCGGCACCGATTACGTGCAATCGAGCTATAACCGCGCCACCACCGCGCTGCGCCAGCCGGGATCGGCGTGGAAGCTGTTCGTCTATCTCGCCGCGCTGGAGGCGGGCTATACGCCCGGTTCAACCGTGACGGACGAGCCGGTGACGATCGACGGGTGGAGCCCGCGCAATTCCAACGGCCGCTTCACCGGCAAGATCGACGTGCGCACCGCCTTTGCCTATTCGGTCAACACCGTAGCCGCGCAACTGGGCAACGAGGTCGGCTTTTCCAACGTGGCCGGCATGGCCCGCCGGTTTGGCGTGACGACCGAGATCAACACCCAGCCGGCCATGGTGCTGGGCAGTTCCGAAGTGCACTTGCTGGATATGACGCGCGCCTTTGCTGCCGTGTCGGCGCGCGGCCGGTCGATCGAGCCTTACGGCATCATGCGGGTGACCACGACCAACGGGCGGGAGCTATATCGCCGGGCCGAACCGCGCAGCTACCTGCTGGTGCCCGATTATGTCGCCGCCGGGATCACCGACCTGCTGCAGACCGCGGTCAACACCGGCACCGGGCGCGCGGCACAGATCGGGCGGCCGGTGGCGGGCAAGACCGGCACCACCACCAGCAACAAGGACGGCTGGTTCATCGGCTTTTCCAGCGGCATCACCACCGGCGTGTGGATGGGCCGCGATGATAACCGCGCGGTATCCGGCCTGCAGGGCGGCACAGCGCCCGCGCGGGCCTTCGCGTCATACATGCGCTATGCCGTGCGTGAACGGCCGCCGGAGGATTTCGAGACCGAGCTGAAGCTGCCCGAATGGCAGCTGGAGCCCGACGACGAATACTACTTCGGCGACGAAGGCGGCTATTACTACATCGACGAGCAGGGCAACCTGGTTGATCCGGCGGCCAAGCCGCCAGCGGTCGATGGTACGGCGCCGGTCTATGAAGACGGCTCGCCCCGGCTGGAAGACCCGCCGCCCGCCGCCAATGACGATTTCCTGGAGGAAGCGACTGGTGGCACCCTGCCTGCCGAACGCAATGCCGCACCGGGTGCGGTCAACGTGCGGCGCGGGAACGCGCCGGCGGGCGCGAAGCCGTAGCCACCAGCCTGAAAGTAGCGACCACCAACGAAAAGGGCCGCTTCCCGCACACGGGAAGCGGCCCTTTTTGAGTGAGAGGCGAAAGCCTGCTCGGCCGAACCTAGTTCGCTGGCCGCAAGCGCACCGGGATCGAACCTTCGGGCTGGCCGCGCTGGCGCACCCGCAGCACGATGGCGCCGCGTCCCTGCGCCTGGACCGCGCGCACCTGCGCCTCCAGCTGCTCGGGAGTGCTCACCGGCTGGCCATTGGCCGTGGTGATGACCGTGCCACGCGCCAGGCCCTTGGCGGCCGCGTCCGCGCTGGGATCGACAGCCGTGATAACCACGCCGGTCATGCCCACATCGCCGCCCAGCTGGCGCGCGATCTGCGGGGTAATGGCGATGGCCTGCACACCCAGCACCTGTTCCACCAGGCCATTGCCCGGACCCGGCTTCAGCGGATCGTCCGCCCCGTCGCCATCCTGGCCGAAGTTCTGCTGGCGGCTGAGCTCTTCATTGCTGGGGCGGCGGCCCACGGTCACCGTGGTCCGGCGGGTCTGCCCGTCGCGGATATATTCCACCGGCACGCGGGTGCCCGGCGCAAGGTTGGCGACGATGTACGACAGGCTGCGCTCGCGGGTAATCGCCAGGCCATTGACGCTGGTGACCACATCGCCTGCCGCCAGGCCGGCCTGTTCGGCCGCCTCACCCGGTTGCACGCCCTGGATAAACTCGCCGCTGTTGCGCGGGATGCCCAGCGCCTCGGCAAAGTCTTCGTCCACCGGCTGGATCTGTACGCCCAGGAAGCCGCGGGCGATTTCCTCGCCGCGCATCAGCGCCTGCACCACGGGGCGGGCGTCCTCTGCGGGGATGGCGAGGCCAATGCCCACATTGCCGCCCGATGGCGAGAGGATGGCATTGTTGATGCCGATCACATTACCCGCCATGTCGAACAGCGGACCGCCCGAATTGCCCTGGTTGATGCTGGCATCGGTCTGCAAATAGCGGTCGAACGCGCCGCGGTTGCCGGTGGAGCGGTGGACGGCGGAAATGATCCCGCTGGTCACCGTGCCATCAAGGCCGAAGGGATTGCCGATGGCGATCACCCAGTCACCCACCCGCGTGCTGGCCGAATCGCCGAAGCGGACAAACGGATACGGCTGGCTGCGGTTGATCTTGAGCACGGCGATATCGCTCTGCTCGTCCTGGCCTACCACGGTTGCTTCGTATTCGGTGCCGTCAGACAGTGTCACGGTGACCGATTGCAGCCGGGCATTGGCGCCGGGCGGATTGATCACGTGGTTGTTGGTGACGACATAGCCATCAGCCGAAATCAGGAAGCCCGAGCCCAGCGACTGCGCCTCGCGCGTCTGCGCCCCGCCACCGCCGCCACCGCGGTTGCCGAACATGTCGGCAAAAGGGGTGCCGGCAAACGGGTTCTGCTGCGCCACTGTCACCTGCTGGCGGGTGGAAATGTTGACCACAGCCGGCATCAGCGCCTCGGTCAGATCGGCAAAGCTGGCCGGTGCGCCCGGTGCGGGCACCGTCTGGCCAAGCTGCAGGTTTTCGTTCTGGGCGACCTGCGCCCCGGCAGGGTAGCCGGTCATCAGGGTAAGAGCCGCCCCGCCAAGCAACAGGGCCGATGTGATCGAATAGGAGTATCGCACTGCCTTCACGTCCTTGTTCATCCTTGCAACTCTGGCCCGCTGGAATGGCGGGAGTTCTATAACGGTCAGTCCCGCCAGCTATCCACCCGATGCCGCCTGAACGGCCATTGAACGACACTTGTAGTCAAAGGATCCCGATTGCCTCAACCACCACGGAACTGGCGTAGGTAATCGTTGTCGGGCGACAGGATGATCGAGCTCTGCGTCTCGCCCGGCGCAAAGGTTGTGCGGTATGACTGCATGGCGCGGTAGAAATCGTAGAACTGCGGGTCCTTGTTGAACGCCGCGGCATACAACTGAGCCGCCTGCGCCTGGGCATTGGCCGAGATGATCCGCGCATCGCGATCGCCCGCCGCGCGAATGGTGGCGGCGGTGGCCCGGCGGTTTGATTGCATGCGGGTGAAGGCGGCTTCCAGCGTGCCCTCGGGCAAGTCGGCCCGCTTGATCCGCACATCCAGCACTTGCGCGCCATATTGCCGCGCCTGGGTGTCAAAGGTGGCGGTGATGCGAGTCATCACTGCGCCGCGCTCGGGCGTCAGCAGGCTGGCGAAAGTGCGGCGACCCAGTTCCTGGCGCAGCACCGAGTTCATGATCTGCAGCAGGGCGGTTTCCAGCTGCGCCTCGCTGCCCGCGCTGCGGACCATCTGCACCGGATCGATGATGCGATAGCGGGCATAGGCGTCCACCTGCAGGCGCTGCTGGTCATTGGCCAGCACTTCGCGCCGCTCAAGGTCAAGTGCCAGCACCCGCCGGTCCACGTAATGGACCGATTCCAGGATCGGGATGCGGAAGCTGATCCCCGCGCCGGTCTGGCCGAAGGGTTCGTCGGGATTGAAGCGGTTGATCACGCGCACCGGCTCACCCGTGCGGACCACCACGGCCTGCTGCGTTTCGCCCACGTTGACCACGGTGCTGGCCAGCACGACCAGCGCCACGATTACGGCGATGATGGTGGACTTGTAAGTCTGCCACATATCACTGGCCTCCCGTGCTGGATGTAGGCTCGGCGTTGGCCGCGGCGGGAGCGGTTACGCGCGCCGGGCGACGGTTCGTCTCGGGCAGCGGCAGGTATGGTACCACACCGCCCGCCTCGACCACGGTCTTGTCGGTATTGGCCAGCACGGCCTCCATGGTTTCGTAATACATGCGCCGACGGGTGACCTCGGGGGCCAGCCGGTACTGTTCGTACAGGGTGTCGAAGGCGGCAGCCTCGCCCTGCGCGGCAGCCAGCACCTGCTGTTCATAGCGGCGCGCTTCGTTGCGATTGCGCTCGGCATCCTGGCGCGCGGCCAGCACATCGTTGAACGCCTCGATCACCTGCGCGGGCGCATCGGTCTTCATCACGTCCACGCCCTGCACGGTAATGCCCGAGCGGAAAGCATCGAGCCGGGCCTGCATCTGTTCGCGCACTTGGCCTTCGATCCGGCCAACGCCGGCACCGCCCAGCACGTCATCAAGGTTCTGTTCGGCCACGGCGCTGCGCATGGTCGCCTCGGCGATCTCCACCAGCGTCTGCTCGGGGTCGGCCAGCTGGAAGCGGTACTGCACCAGGTCCGAGATGTTCCAGCGCACCTGGTACGACAGGTTGACCAGGTTCTGGTCAGCAGTCAGCACCAGCTTTTCCTCCTC
>JAZKFK010000155.1:0-1701 GCA_040386475.1 Pseudomonadota bacterium
ACGAGAGGTCGCTCCTTGCGCGAACTGGAGGCTTGATGGATCCGATGACGACGAATGTCCGCCACGGGGTCGTTAGCAGACGGGCTGTTTTCTTCTGAAACGCTTGAAAAGCTGCCAGTCCGGTTTCGGGAGTTCGAGAGCCGCGACTGTATGTCTGGTGGGAAGCGGAATATGAGCTTTTCTGTGACTTCAATCCAACAGCTTCCTTGCGCCCTCGGCGCCTTTGCCGTCGGCTAGTCCAGCCGTTCTCGCAAAGAGATGTCTACGCCGCCTCGGCGCCCTCGATCTCGATCACACACTGCACTCCGCCGGGTGCATAGGTTACCTTGAGTTCGGCAATGCCAGCCTGCGATCGCAGAAGCCCCGTGCCCATTCCTTTTCGGGTTGGCGGCATCACATGTGGTCCGCCATCCTCGATCCAGGTGATTATGGCGCGGCCGTTGTCGTCGACCAGCCATGTCACCGTAATGCGGCCATTGGGCACTGCGAGTGAGCCGTGTTTTACAGCGTTGGTGCAAAGTTCGTGGAGGCACATCATCAACGGTACGCAGCTGGGTGATGGCAAATGACATTCAGGTCCCGAAACCGTCAGACTAGGACTTTCGCAGAATGGTTTGCACGCTTCCAGAACCAGAGCGCGCAGGCTGCAGCGGTTGGCCTGCCCGTTGCCCATCAGATTGTTGGCCTTGGCCAGGTTGCGCAAGCGTCCCCCGAACTCAGCGGTAAATTCCTCGGGGCCCGAATGACGCAGCGTTTGCGAAGCAATGGCCTGAACAACGGCTAAGGTGTTGCCAACCCGGTGCTGCAATTCACTATTTAGGAACTCGGCAGTCCGGTGGGCTTCCTCGAGCTCGGCCACCGATCGACGAAGTGCGTTGGCTGTCGCGACTATTATCAATGCCGAGAACAGGAACGCAATTATCGAAAAGGAAAAGTTGGGCGCGCTTTGACCGGCAAACAGCCAGGCGGCGACAGCTGCAGACAACAGCGATGCGACTGTGCCCCAACGCCAGCCTGTCGTCAGCGTCACGATCAGGACAGTGGGATAATAGGTTACGAAAGTGAGATTGGGCACAACACCGGCCACTGCCCACCTGACAATCGTGGCGATGCCCACGAAAGAAGCAGCAATTGCAAAGCTCTCCAGGCCTGATCGCTGCCCCAAGATTGCGCGACGTATCAGTGGAATGCGTATCACGACTGTCCCCTCAGCCTGTCATTGCCCATCCACCGCATTCAATCGGACGTGCAATGCCTAACTTACCTCGGCGATGCTGCTGCAAATTTCTGCACTTGGCCACAGCAGAGCCAGGGCGCGCACTCCCCTTACAACGAAAATGGGGAGGAAGGAAACTCGGTTGGGACGGGTCTTGGATTCAGCTCACAGGTGAGCTGAATGTCCGCCTTGGGTCGTTTGCATACTGGCAGCTTCCGGCTTCGGTCTTCCCTACCCCACCAACCCGCCAAAATCCGTCAACGCCGCATCCCGCAGTCCCCGCCACACATTGCGCGCCTGCACCGTTTCCGAAACATCATGCACCCGCAGCAGGTGATAGCCGGCGTCCATCCCCTTAACCGCCAGCGCCAGTGAGCCGCCCAGCCGCTTGTCGGCCGCCGCCTCGTTGCTGAGCGCGCCGATCATCCGCTTGCGGCTGGCACCCAGCATCAGCGGCTGGCCCAGCGCGTGGAACAGCGGGAGGG
>JAZKFK010000156.1:0-5300 GCA_040386475.1 Pseudomonadota bacterium
GGCCGATGGACAATGCCGCGATCATGGCGTGGCGGATCATGCCGTCTCTCCCCTCATTATGGTTATAGCCGCCAAGCTATCGCAATTGGCCAAGGTTGCAATCGCCCACGCCGCGCCCCCGTTTACGCGTTCTCAATGCGTTGGACTTAGCACCACCCTATGGTGGGGACTTTGCAGCGAGCGCTGATGGCGCTTTTGCTGGCCGGCATGGTCGGCTGGGGCCTGCTTGCGCCCGCCACCGCCGCTCGCGCTGCAAAGATTGACTCGCCGCCGTTGAAAGGGCGTTGCGTACTCGCCAGCGAGCAACCGCTGACGCTGGACCAGGCGCGGGCCAGCCCGAACTGGAATTGCGCGCCAAAACCCGACGACTTTGCCCATGGTAACCTGTGGGTCCACTTGTCGCCATTGCCGGGCCGGGCAAGCGAGGCGATGGTCCTTCGCAGCGACGCATTGGCGACGGATGGGATCGACGTGGCCGTAGACCTGGCAAGCGGCGGCCAGCGGCACCGGTTTTACAACGCAGAAAAGTTGGCGGATCACTGGACGATGGGGACGAACTTTGCCCTGCCGCTGCTGGCCAAGGGCGAGGAGGCAACCGATGTCTGGCCGCGCGTGGTCAACCCCCTCGATCGCGTAAATGCCCTGATGGCCACCATCATGCCGCAAGCGCAGGACCAGCAGCAGCGGACCTATTTCATGGCTTTGTTCGCGCTGTTCAGCGGGATGCTGCTGATCGTGGCGGTCTATGCGCTGGCGCTGTCGGTCGCGCTGCGGAGCTCGTTCTCGCTGTGGCACGGCGCGATGGTCACCTTCCTGCTGGTCTATACGCTCTCGTCCAGCTCGCTGTTGCAAATGTTCTGGCCGGGGCTGACCATGTGGCAGCGCACGGCCACCAGCTATCTGGCGATGGGCATGTCGATGGCCATGATGGGGCCGTTGCTGGTTACCTTCCTTGAACGCCACGCCCTGCCGCGCTGGGCCGTGCGCCAGGCCTATGGCGCCAGCATGATCGCCGGGCTGGCGGGGATCAGCTTTGCGCTGGTGGGGCAGTATTTTCCGTTTATCAGCCGCCCGGTCTATCATGTGGCATACTTGCCTGCCGTGCCGTGCTTCCTGCTGCTGTGTTTCCTGGCCTGGCGGCGCGGCAGCAAAGCGGTGCTGGTGGTGGCGCTGGCGTGGATTGCGCCGGTCGCGGTGGGAATGGACCGGATCCTGCGCGGCATGAACCTGTATGTCCTGCCGGGAGAGTGGGACTATGCCTTCTACCTCGCCCTGGCCATTCAATCGATCATCATGGCGGCCGGCATCACCTGGCGCGTCGGCATCCTGCGGCGCGAGCGTGACGTGGCGCTGGCGCAGGAGCGGGCGCAGGTCCTGCTGGCCCAAACCGATGTTCTCACCGGCTTGCCCAACCGCCGCGCCTTTGACGCGCGCAAGTGGCGCAAGGGCGATTACCTGGCGATCCTCGACGCTGACCACTTCAAGCGGGTCAACGATTGCCATGGCCACCAGACGGGCGATGCGGTGCTGGTGGCGCTGGGCGAGGAGCTGGCGCTGTGCGCCGCTGACTCAGGCGCCTGCGTCTCGGCCTTCCGGCTGGGGGGCGAGGAATTCGTGGTGGTGGTCTCGGCCCGCTCGGCCGAACTGGCGGCGCTGCAGGTCAACGTCCTGCGCCAGCGGTTGTCGGCGGCAGTCCGCTCGGCCGTGCCGCAAATGGCCGAGCCGCTGACCATGAGTGCGGGGCTGGCGGTGGTTGGCGCTGACGGCGTGCAAGAGGCCTATCGCGCGGCCGATCGCGCGCTGTACAAGGCCAAGAACGCCGGGCGTGACCGGCTATGCTACGAACTGGACCAGACCGGCACCGCATTGATTTTCCCGCGGCCCAAGGCGGCCTAGGTCACCGTGCCCGGTGCGGGTTTGCGACGGGCGACGAGGTAAACCCCGCAGCCCACCAGCTTTACGGCGATGGTCGGCACCACGGCGCTGGCCGGAACCTGCAATTGCAGCCACAGCTGAAACGCCAGCGCCACGGCAATGATCGCGCCCCAGGCGATGGCGCGCGCGCCGGACATGGCGAACAGCCCGCTCCGCCACAGCATCGGCAACGCCAGCACCATGGCGATCAGCACCAGCCCTTCCAGCGCCACCATGAAAGTGGCCAGCGTGGCGAAGGTGCCCGAAAGCGCCAGCACCATGACCAGTGTGCCGTAGGTCAAGATGGCGGCAATGGGCGTCAGGAAGCGTGGTGAAACGCGGGCCAGCCATGCGGGCAGCAGGCCGCGCTGGGCCATGCCGAACAGCACCCGCGGCATCGACACGAAATAGCTCAACTGGTTAGTGCCGGTGGAGAATATGGCGGCCACGCTTATGGCGATCACGCCCCACTGGCCCAGGACTGCCTCTCCCGCCGAGGCCAGCGGGCGCACGGCATTGGCGGCAGGAGGATCGATGGCGATGTAGGCCCAGACCACGAAGGCATAGAACAGCGCGATCAGCCCCAGGTTGAGCAGGATCGAGCGATACACGGTGGTCCGCGCATCCCGCACCTCGCCCGCCGCCACGGTTACCAGTCCCCCGCCCGAATAGGCATAGGCAAGCAGCAGCGCGATGGCCTCGAAGTCGCTGAATACCGGCAGTTGCACCGTGGATGGTGGACCGTTGACCGCCAGCCCCAACCCGCTGACCAGCAGGATCGGCGCCAGCTTGAACACGGTACCCACCGACAGGCCGCCGATCGAGCGGCGCGCGCCCACCAGGCTCAGCGTGGTGAAGCAGCCAATCAAGGCGGCCACCGTAATTGCGCGGATCACCGGCTGGTCGAACAGCGGGAACAGCGCGGCAAGGTAAGCGGTCAGCACCAGGAAGTTGGCTGCCCGCGCCGCCAGGTTCTGTCCCAGCAGCGCCCACCCGGCCAGGAACCCCGCCAGCGGGCCAAAGGCGCGTTCGACATAGAGCTGGAAGCCGCCCGATTCCTCGAACGCGGTAGACAGCTTGCCCAGCACCAGCATCGGCGGCGCGACCAGCAGGCCGAACACCAACACCACCAGCGGCGCGATCCCGCCAACCCCGGCATAGAGCAGTGCGGGCAAGGCAAAGATGCCCGCACCGATCACTGCGTTGAGGTTGATCAGCACCGCCCCCGCCAGGCCGATGGCGCGTGGTGGAGCGGTAGGTTGTGCGGTGGGTGATGTGGGTATCGGCTGTGCGGGCAAGGTCGGTCCCCCTTGTCGGCCAAGCTACAGCAATGGCGGCATAAACAAAGGGGCCGGAAGGATTGCTCCTTCCGGCCCCCGGATGCCTGTTGGCGGGATGGCTCGGGCTTAGAAGCCCATGCCGCCCATGCCGCCCATGTCGGGCATGGCCGGAGCACCCTTGTCTTCGGGGAACTCGGCAATCGCCGCTTCGGTGGTGATCAGCAGGCCGGCAACCGAGGCTGCGTCCTGCAGTGCAGTGCGCACCACCTTGGTCGGATCGATCACGCCGGCGGCCACGAGGTTCTCGTAAACGTCGGTTGCGGCGTTGAAGCCCTGGGTCTCGTCGCCTTCGCGCAGCAGGTTGCCCGAAACCACGGCGCCATCATGGCCCGCGTTCTGCGCAATCTGCTTGAGCGGGGTGGTGATCGCCTTGCGGACGATGTCGATGCCCTTGGTCTGGTCGTCGTTGGCGCCCTTCATGCCTTCCAGTGCCTTGGTGGCATAGAGGAGAGCCGTGCCGCCGCCGGGGACGATGCCTTCTTCAACCGCAGCGCGGGTGGCGTGCAGTGCATCGTCAACGCGATCCTTGCGTTCCTTCACTTCGACTTCCGACGCGCCGCCGACCTTGATCACGGCAACACCGCCGGCCAGCTTGGCCAGGCGTTCCTGCAGCTTCTCGCGGTCGTAATCCGACGTGGTGCCTTCCACCTGGGCACGGATCTGTTCGACCCGGGCCTTGATGTCGTCGGCATTGCCGGCGCCATCGACGATGGTGGTGTTGTCCTTGTCGATGGTGACGCGCTTGGCCTGGCCCAGCATGCCCAAGGTGACGGTTTCCAGCTTGATGCCGAGGTCTTCGGAAATCATCTCGCCGGCCGACAGGATCGCGATGTCCTGCAGCATCGCCTTGCGACGATCACCGAAGCCCGGAGCCTTCACGGCAGCGATCTTCAGGCCGCCACGCAGCTTGTTGACCACCAGCGTGGCCAGAGCCTCGCCTTCGATGTCCTCGGCGATGATCAGCAGCGGACGGCCGCTCTGCACCACTGCTTCCAGGATCGGCAGCATCGCCTGCAGCGACGACAGCTTCTTCTCGTGGATCAGGATGTAGGGGTTATCCAGCTCGACAATCATCTTCTCGGCATTGGTCACGAAGTAGGGCGACAGGTAGCCGCGGTCGAACTGCATGCCTTCCACGACATCCAGTTCGAACTCGAGGCCCTTGGCCTCTTCCACGGTGATCACGCCTTCCTTGCCGACCTTTTCCATGGCTTCGGCAATCTTGTTACCGACTTCTTCGTCGCCATTGGCCGAGATGATGCCGACCTGGGCAATCTCGGACGAACCGGAAACCGGCTTGGAACGGGCAACCAGGTCCGCGACAACCTTGGTCACGGCCAGATCGATGCCGCGCTTCAGGTCCATCGGGTTCATGCCGGCGGCGACGGCGGTCATGCCTTCGCGCACGATGGCCTGGGCCAGCACGGTGGCAGTGGTGGTGCCGTCACCGGCCTGGTCGTTGGTCTTCGACGCAACTTCGCGCAGCATCTGCGCGCCCATGTTCTCGAACTTGTCCTTCAGTTCGATTTCCTTGGCAACGGAAACGCCGTCCTTGGTGATGCGCGGAGCGCCGAAGCTCTTGTCGATCACCACGTTGCGGCCCTTGGGGCCCAGCGTAACCTTTACCGCATTGGCGAGCGTATCCACGCCCTTGAGGATGCGTTCACGCGCATCACGCCCGAACTTCACGTCCTTGGCAGCCATTGGTTTATTCCTCTTCGAGAATGTGTGATTTGAAAAGCGTCAGGGAAGGTCGGCTCAGCCGAGCACGCCCATGATGTCGCTTTCCTTCATGATGATCAGGTCTTCGCCGTTGATCTTCACTTCGGTGCCGGACCACTTGCCGAACAGCACGCGGTCGCCAACCTTGACGTCCATCGGGGTGATCGTGCCGTTTTCGGCGCGTGCGCCCGTGCCAGTGGCCAGGATTTCGCCCTCGCTGGGCTTTTCCTTGGCGCTGTCGGGGATGATGATGCCGCCGGCGGTCTTTTCCTCGGCTTCGATGCGACGGACCAGTACACGGTCGTGCAGCGGACGGAATGCCAT
>JAZKFK010000157.1:0-4263 GCA_040386475.1 Pseudomonadota bacterium
GCGAGACATCCTATTTCAGGGGCGGCGACTCTCTTTGGGTCAAACTGGTCGCCGACCCTCCGGCCATGCCGGTTATTCGTCCAACGGATCTGCAAGCCAGAATAACGGTCAGCAGGTGATCTGGTCGATGTGCAAGCCGCCTATTCCGCGGCATTGCGCGGGGTACCTGGTTTCAGAGACCGGTTGTGGGGGTTGGTGGCGGTGCTGTCAGTCGGACCTAACTTGTCTTCTATTGGTGGAGCTATCCCCTCCCCAGCGTTGGCTCAGGCCACAAAGCTTTGCCACTCAGCGAGTGAAACTGAGCGGCGGGCCTCGAATGTCTGTCTATCTACGAGGTGACGTTCCTCGGTGAAAGCGGATATCGCACGTACAGCATCACTACCTTGCGGATGACTTCGGGCGATGAGTGGAAGTACCTGAATGGATTTGCGGTCGTGGTCATCCGGCTTGGCAAGCAACACAAGGCGCAGCCAGCCATCCCTTTGACAGTGCCTCCGCGTTGCCTGGCCCAGCCATCCGCAACAATGCGACAGCCTTGCAGGGCTGTACCAATCGATGTGTCGCTACCACGCCCGCCTACCGGTGGGATTGCTTTGACTGCACCAAGGCATCCGTTATCATCGCTGGCCAGAACAAGATATGAGCGCGCAACACCTTCTCCTGAGGCTTGTGCTGTATTATGCAGCGATGGCGGCCGTTGTATTCGGCATGAGTGCCCTTTTCCCGGGATTTATGGACTTCCTGCCCGTCGGCGGTGCCCAGGGCCTGCTTGGCAATCAGTCATCAGACCCCTTCGACAGCATCGAGATAGGCGCAAGGCACGTGGCCGACCTTGCCAGCAGCGTACTGTGGCTGTTGTCTGCGCTGGTTGGTGCGCTCAGTATGGTCCTGCCGGTCACCTGGACTTACATCGCATGCCGCAAGCGCAAGGCATACGACCAGGCTCTGGTGGAAAGCATGATCGTCCTGCCGATCGCGGTTACGGCCATTGTCCTGATGGTGCACAATTCGCTGGCACTGGCATTCTCGCTTGCCGGGATCGTCGGTGCGGTGCGCTTCCGCAACACGTTGAAGAGCACCGGCGATGCCCTGTTCATCCTGATCGCCATCGGCATTGGCCTTAGCGCGGGCATCGGTGCGCTGGAAATTGCGCTGGTCATGTCGGTAGTGTTCAATTTCGTGTTCTTCCTGCTGTGGGTCACCGATTACGGTGGCAAGCACGGCGGACACCGTTACCTGCGCGAAAGCCATGAGGATGAGCAGGAAAGCGAACTGGCAGAGGACGAAGAAGGAGAAGCCGAAGCGGCAAAACCCGCCGGGCGAGCATTTCGGCCTATCCTTGCCCCGCGTGACGACAATCGGACAAAAGACTGCGCTCGATCGCGGCGGGGTCGGCAATATCCGCAAAGAAGCGATCGACGTAAAGCAGTAACGTGCGCCGCGTGGCATCCTGCAATCCGGGTGTCTGCCGGATCTCTGCTTCCATGCCCGGCCTTGCCTGCCTGAATGCTTCGGCCTCTTCGATCACCAATGCGTTGTGCGAACAATAGCCCCGATAACGGCGCTGCCGGACCGAAGGGAGCTGCAGGGTGGGACTTGGCACTGCATAGGGGGCACTCACCAGACCCGAGTTGTCAAAGTCATAGGGCATGGCAATGATGCCGCTGGCGGCGTCTCGGGTCCCCGCCGCCAGCCGCGAATTATGACAGCATTGCGTGCCTTCCGGCCCGGCCGTCACGTCCCAGTCGGTATTGCCGATCATGTACTGGAACAGGGCCACACGCGCCGCAGCGCGCGGTGACAGTTGCGAGACTGCGATGCTTTCCGCTGCCAGTTCGCGAAGGCCGAGTCGCCGTGCGGCATCGTCCACATCCTCGATGAAGAACCCCCATCGCGTGGCGAAATGCTGGCCCCGGTCGCTATAGGTCACGCGCAGCAACCTGACCCGGAAGCTTTCCGGTGTGATCCGGTTGTAAAGCCGGTAGGCAATAAATTCGCGCAAGACATACTGCTCGTTGTGCAGCGGTGGATTGCAGTGGGTGACAAGCTTCAGCTGTCCCTGGTGATCGAACAGCGAAGTTTCGCCAGGATTGCCCAGTATTTCGACGCGCAGGGGCGGAAATCGACAGTTCCGCCGATCCCTGCGGGACAGACCCCGGGCGGAAAGCTCTATCGCTAGGTTCTCGCCCGCTGCCTCCATCGTGGCAGGATAGGGCCTGACGGAATATTCCGCGCGGTTCGCGATCTGGCGGATCGGCCCTGACAGGGTGATTTCGAGAACGGTATCCTCGCTGAACAGGGGGGTAACTTCGCCCGGCTCCTGGGCGCTGGCTCCTGCCGCCACAAGCAACAGGATCGCTGCCGCAAGGACTGACTTCATGGAACGGGGCTTTCCCTGGTTTCAGGTTCGGGCAAGCGGCTTCGTTGCCACTCTCCGCCCGGCATCCTTTCCCACGCGTGCGTGTGCCCATGATGAATTTCCAGGTAGCTGCGCGGCCCCCCGTAATGGGATGAGATTCCCGTGTCGGCCCGGATCAACCTTCCATCCGGCCTGCTGACGATCCCTTCCAGCGATGGCGTGTGCGCCACGACCATCCTGCGCGCGCCATAGGCGGCGAGAACGAATTCGAGTTCTTCGTCGATCGACAGACGCGTCGGTTCGCAATCTTCCCCATCAACCGTGGGATCGTTCGCGGGATGAGGACAGCCTTCCGCCCTTTGGAGTGAAAACGGCAGATCCCCTGGCCCAGGGGGGTGGCACGGGCTTTCGCAAAGGTTCTGATCGGGGCTGTCGGCTCCCTCCACTGCCAGGCCCAGGGCCGCTGCTGCCTGCACGTCGCGGAAGATGTTTCCGCGATACCACAAGGGGCCAAGTGGATCATCCAGCACGGGGGAATGCTGCGTATCCCCGGCACCCCTGATGCCATCCTGAACAATCTGGTTGAGGGAAACGAGCGAGTGCACCGCATATTCAGCGCTCAGGCCGCCATGGACGAACAGGGTTCCGTCAATCAGCACGGCGGCTGGCAACTGGCCCGCCCAGGCGCGGATCTCTCCCCGCGGGCTCCAGGCGAGGCGGTGCTCCACCTTGCCAAGGGGATAGTCCGCCATCCACGCCTCCCGGGCCTGGGTCGCATCGAGTGGGGGTTCTGCGGCAGCGAAGAACTGTTCGATCGTCGCGCGATTGGCCTGGAATACGCGCTCCCGCCGTTCCTGCGAGGCCTCGTCCACGAATGCGGCATATTCGCCGGGATCGACGTAACGCAGGTCTCCCATCGCGTTCATCGCCTCGTGGTTGCCAATCAGGACAATGACCTGCCCGCCCTGGCGCGGCGCCCTGCGCGCCAGTTCGCGCAGATCGGCAATGATCGCCAGCGAGTCCGGCCCCCGGTCGACGATGTCGCCCATCTGGACAAGGGTGGCATCGGTCCCGGTCCAGTGACCTGCCCGATCCGAGAGTCCGGCGGCGGCCATGGTGTCCCGGTAAGCAGCATAATCGCCATGCAGGTCGCCCACGACGATGACCTTGTGGTCCTCATGATCCTGCGCCAGCAGGGGTGAAATGCCAAAGGTAAGGGTAAGGGCAAGAGCAAGGCAGATCAGCAGGAGTTTGCTGGCTGAATGCACGATCATGATTCCTTGTCGGCAATCCATCTCGACCGAGGCTGGCTAATGTATCTGATCAAATCCGTGGTCGGTTACACCTAGCACATATCCTGCACTTGCAGGTGCAAAACCGTCCTCCGCGCCAGCGGCCCTGCCGGTCTGACCGCACATCATCTCGCCCGGCGGCAATCGCATCTTGATCGCGTGGAGTGGATCCCCTCTTGGCGGACCGGAACGACTGGTTCCGGTCCGCTAGCCGGATCGCGCGCTCATCGCCACCGGGTAGCAGGCTCAGCGTGGAATGTCTCGTGCACCGGTGCTGTCAGTCTATCCGCAACCGGTCTCGATTGGCAGAGCTGTACCCGGGAGGCGGGCCCACTTGTCGTACTGTCGCAGGCGGGTAGTCTCAACCTTGCGGCGCATCAACCTAAGATCCGTCGTATTGCTTTCGTCAGAGCGACCATAGGATGTGCAACTTCACCATTGCATTGCCAGGCGATCACGCCGTCAGGACGCAGCAGCAGGACCCCATCTACAGCAAGGCCGACCGCGGAGGCAGCAGCGCCGTCGGCTAGCTGCACGCATTCCAGGCCTGCGATCCAACTGGCTGCCTCGACCCAGCCGGCACCCCCCGGACCTGCAAGCAGCACAAGCCCT
>JAZKFK010000158.1:0-3320 GCA_040386475.1 Pseudomonadota bacterium
CGATGAAGCTGGGCATCAGGCTGCGGACCCTGATCCCCTCGTCGGCCCATTCGGCTTCGAGGCTTTCGGTCATCGATTTGACCCCGGCCTTGGTCGCGCCATAGACGCTCTGGTTGGCCATTCCGTAAAGCGCTGCGGCGCTGGCGGTATTGATCAGGCACGATCCCGGCGCAGCGGCTTTCAGGTGCGGATAGGCTGCCTTCGCCCCATAGAACACGCCTTTCAGGTTCACGTCGATCAACCGGTCGAGTTCTTCCAGCGTGATCTCGCGTAATGGGCCACCTGCGGGCAGGCCGGCGTTATTTGCCACCACGCTGATGCGTCCAGCCAGGGTGGCGAATTCGGCCAGCACTTTCTCCCAAGCCAGGGCATCGGTTACGTCGAGTCGGTAAGCAGCTGACTGTCCCACTGGCAGCAAACCTTGCGTTTCCGCCATGCCCGCCACGTTGAGGTCTGCCAGACCGACAAACCAGCCTTCCGCCGCGAACCGGGACGCGATGGCGCGGCCGATCCCGCTGGCGCCGCCAGTGATGAAGATGGATTGGCGCAAGACGACTCTCTCCCCGTTTTCGGGAGAGCTTAGCCCAGGCCTTGCACCATGTCCTCACCCGTCAGGATCTGCGCGGTGCTGGCCGCCAGCGCCTCGCCCATGCCTTCCGCACGACCGCCGAGGCACGTGGCCAGGAACCCTTCGACCACGGCGTTAAAGGCGATGTTGTTTTCCGGCCGGTGGAAGCCGTGGCCTTCATCGGGGAACAGCACATAGGTAACCGGAATGCCGTGGCCCTGCATCGCGGCCACGATCTGGTCGCTCTCGCTTTGCTTCACGCGCGGATCATTGGCGCCCTGGCCGATCAGCAGCGGCTTTACGATCTGGTCCGCCTTGTGAATGGGACTGCAATCCTTGAGCAGTTGCAGCCCCTCGGGCGTGGTCGGGTCACCCATCCGCTCGTGGAACTGCTTGACCATTGGTGCCCAGTACGGCGGGATTGTCTCCAGCAGCGTTTCGAGGTTCGACGGCCCCACGATGTCCACCCCGCAGGCAAACAGCTCTGGCGTGTAAGTCAGGCCGACCAGCGTGGCATAGCCGCCATAGGAACCGCCCATGATCGCCACCTTGTCACGCGCGGCATGGCCTTGCGCCACGGCCCATTCGACCGCGTCGATCAGGTCATCGTGCATCGTCTTTGACCATTGCAGGTTGCCGGCATTGGTGAAGTGCTTGCCGAACCCGGTGGAGCCGCGGAAGTTGACCGACAGCACGCCATAGCCGCGGTTGGCCAGCCACTGGTGCGTGCGGTTGAAGCCATAGCCATCGCGCGCCCACGGCCCGCCGTGGACCAGCAGTACCAGCGGCACCGGGCCTTGCGCATTGGCGGGCAGGGTAAGGTAGCTGGGCAGGGTCAGGCCATCGCGCGCAGGGATTTCCAGGCACTGCATCGGCTGCAATGGCGCGCCTTCAAGTTCGGGCTTGGTGACGTAGAAAAGGCTTAGGGAGTCCAGCTCGCGATCGTAAATGAAGCAGCGGGTGGGGGCAGTCAGCGGATCGTTCCACACCAGCCACTTGCGGTCGTCATCGGTGCGCGATTGCACGCCGAAATCGCCGTCCAGCTGGTCACGCAGCCAGTCGAGCGAGGACTTGATGCCGTGGTCGAAGCAGTGCCATTCGGTCTGCAGGTAAGTTACCGCATAGGCCTGCACCACACCCGTCCTGGTGTGGCGCATGGTGCCGCCGATGTCGGCGCGCGGATCTTCGGCAATCAGCGTGCGCTCGCCGGTGGCCACATCCTCGGCATAAAGCGCTGCGGTGTCGCGGCCCCGGCTGTCGAACCAGTAGAGGGTGGTCCCATCGGTGGTGTAGCCATCGGTGCTGGTGGTCAGGGCATCGTCCATCTCCACCACTTCGCGCGGGGTTTCTGCGATCACGCCGTCAACGATCTGGTGCATGTCGGTGCCGCCCGCCTCGTTCTGGCGCACGGCCCAGCGCAGGGTCAGGCTGTCGTCAGCCTCGAACCCGGCCCACTCGTGGTTCTCCAGCACCAGTTCCAGCGCGCCGGTCGTCAGGTCCAGCAGGTAGACATCGTGCCAAATCGGATCACGGTTGTTCAGGCCCACCAGCAGCTTGTCGCGGATGGTCTCCGAGCTGCCGACAATGCGCACGCGGGTATCGTCGAACGGCGTCAGGCAGCTTTCGTCGCCGGTTTTCACGTCCACCTTGTACAGCAGGTAATTCTCGTCCCCCGCCTTGTCCTGCACATACAGCAAGGCGGTGCTGTCAGGTGACCAGAAGAACTGCGGAATCGGCCGATCGGTCGCCTTGGTCATGGCGCGGCCATGCTCGGGCTCGGCATAGGGGGCCATAAACACGTTCATCACACCATCGAGCGGTGCCATCCAGCTGAGCCACTGGCCATCGGGGCTGATCTTGCCGCCCGACCGCACCGGGTTGCCGAACAGCACCTCGCGCGGGATCAGGGGAATGGCGGCAAGGGTGGCAGTGTCGGTCATGTGTACTCCGGTGTGCGGGCGTCCCGGCAAGCAACTAGGGAGAGGGAGGGGCGGTTACAACGCCGGGTTGTCGTAACAATGCCAGGTAAAGATCGCCAGCGCGCTCCTGTGCGGGCGCCACGCCTCGGCCATCGCGCGGGTCGCCTTTTCCTGCGGGCGCTCCGCAAGGTCCAGGATCTTGTGCAGGCCCGCCATCACCGCCAGATCGCCCGCGGGCCACACGTCGGTGCGGCCTTCGGCGAACAACAGGTAGATCTCGGCTGACCAGCGGCCCACGCCCTTGATGCGGATCAGCTGGGCAATGGCTTCCTCGTCGTCTTCGGGCAATTCATGCAAGTTGAGTTCGCCGCTGGCCACCAGTTCGCACAAGGATCGCGCATAGCCCTGCTTCTGGCGCGACAGGCCACAGGCGCGCAGGGTGTCGAAATCGCGCGCCAGCAGGTCATGCGGGGGGATGTCTTCGCCCAGTTCAGCTTCCAGCTTGCGCCACATCGAATTGGCCGCCGCCACGCTTACCTGCTGGCCCACGATGGTGCGCAGCAGGGTCTTGTAGCCACGCTCGCGAATGCGCGGTTCGGGGTATCCCGCCAGCTCCAGCGCGCGGGCAAAGGCAGGCTCCTGCGCGGCGAGCGCATCAAGGCTGGTGCGGATCTGATCAGCGGAAAGGCCCATGCGCTTCGCCTTGCATAATCGGTGGCGATTGCCTAGGCGGCGCGCGTCCAACCGGTGCCAAATCACCCATGAAGGAAATGTGCCCGATGCCCAAGCTGATCGTCGTCAACCGCGCCGGGGAAGAGCGCGCCGTGGAAGCC
>JAZKFK010000159.1:0-10122 GCA_040386475.1 Pseudomonadota bacterium
CGCTTTGACCGCACAATCACCGCCAATTGGATAAGGAACACCGGCCATGCAGGGCGATCCGCAAGTCATCGACTATCTCAACCGCGCGCTGACGAACGAGCTGACGGCGATCAACCAGTACTGGCTGCATTATCGCGTGCTGGCCAACTGGGGCGTGGCCAAGCTGGCCGATTACGAGCGGCACGAATCGATCGACGAAATGAAGCACGCCGACAAACTGGCCGATCGCGTGCTGTTCCTGAACGGGCTGCCCAACTTCCAGGCGATCCACAAGCTGAAGGTGGGCGAGACTGTCGAGGAGATCCTCAAGGCCGATCTGGCGCTGGAAATGGAAGCCCTGCCGCTGCTGCGCGATGCCATCCAGCATTGCGAGACTGTGCGCGACTATACCAGCCGTGACCTGTTCGCCGAGATCCTCGAAAGCGAGGAGGAGCACGTCGATTTCCTGGAAAAGCAGTTCGACCTGATCGCGCGGATGGGTCTGGAGAACTATGTCCAGCTCAATTCCAAGGCGGCTGGAGAAGACAGCTAAGCGCGCCTGAAGCAGCCTAAAGACGGCTGTTTACCTTCCACAGTGGCGACAAGTCACCCTGCTGGCGGTGCAGACGGGCAAGTTGCTTCTCCCCTTCCCACAGTTCCACCTCGCCATCGGGGCTGTTCAACTGCGCCACGATCAGCGCGGTCTGCACATCGGGCACAGGGATGGAGTGGCGCTGCGTGGCGCCTTCGCCAGTGGCAAGGTATTCGATCCGCAAGTCAGACATCGGTCCTCTCCTTCGGCCCTGTTGAGCCCGAATTTGGAGGTAGAACCTGAACGGAAGCTGTCAGTTCCGGCCCTTGAAGGGATTGGCCGGACTTTTCAAGACCAGCCGCACCGGCACTGCGCCAAACCCCAGCTCGCGCCGGATGCCGTTGACCAGATAGCGTTCGTAACTGGTGGGCAGGGCATCAAGTCGCGTGCCGAAAATCACGAAACGTGGCGGGCGGATGCTGGACTGGGTGATATAGCGCAGCTTGATCCGCCGACCGCCGGGTGCGGGCGGGGGATTGGCGCCCAGCGCATCTTCGAACCAGCGGTTGAGGGCGGCTGTGGAGACCCGGCGGCTCCACGCATCGCGCAGCTCGAAAGCGGCGGCCAGCATCTGGTCCAGGCCCTTGCCAGTCAGGGCCGAAACCGCGACCATTGGCACGCCCTTCAACTGCGCCAGACCTTCGTCCAGGGCGCCGCGGATGCCGTTGAACAGGGCGGACGGCCCTTCGTTGCCTTCCTTGCCGGCGATGTCCCACTTGTTGATCGCGATCATCAGCGCGCGGCCTTCTTCCAGCGCGATGTTGGCGATCTTCAGGTCCTGCACTTCCAGCCCGCGCGTGGCGTCCAGCAGCAGCACGACAACCTCGGCATAGTCGATGGCGCGCTTGGCATCGAATACCGACAGGCGCTCCAGCTTGTCCTGCACTTTGGCGCGCTTGCGCATGCCGGCGGTGTCGACCAGCTTGATCTCGCGCGCTTCGCCGGACTTGGGGTCATGCCAGATCCAGTCGACAGCGATAGCATCGCGGGTAATGCCCGCTTCAGGCCCGGTCAGCAGCCGGTCCTCGCCCAGCAGGCGGTTGATCAGGGTGGACTTGCCTGCGTTGGGCCGGCCGACGATGGCGAGGCTGAGCGGCGCCTTGGGATCGGGCTCCTCCTCTTC
Source organism: Pseudomonadota bacterium (assembly GCA_040386475.1). Taxonomy (GTDB): domain Bacteria; phylum Pseudomonadota; class Alphaproteobacteria; order Sphingomonadales; family Sphingomonadaceae; genus Alteraurantiacibacter. Next base: position 1,695 of record JAZKFK010000159.1, read on the forward strand.
GTCCAGCGCGTCTTCCTCGGAGAAGTCCCACTCCTCGTCGCCGTCTTCCAGCGCGGCGGCGCGGGCGGCGGCGCGTTCGGTGCGGACCAGGTTGCGCGCTGTCCGCTTCTTTGCCTCATCGGCGGCGATCGCCTGCTCGGCCTCGAAATCAATATCGAGCCGCTCGGCCTTGTCCTTCAGGATGGGCATCAAGGCGCCGTAGATTTCGGCAATACCCTCGCCGTGCTCGGCAGAAATGCCGATCGGTTCGCCCAGGCCCAGCGAATAGGCCTCGATGATCCCGGTATCGCCAGCGCGGCCTTCGGACTTGTTGGCCAGCACTATCACGGGCACGTTCTGCCCGCGCAGCCAGCGGGCCACTTCCTCGTCCAGCGGGGTAATGCCCAGGCGGGCGTCGAACACATAGAGCGCGGCGTCGGCGCCCTTCACCGAAACCTCGGTCTGCGCGCGCATCCGGCCGGGCAGGCTCTCGGGATCCTCGTCCTCCCAGCCGGCGGTATCGACCAGTTCGAACTCCAGCCCCAGCAGCCCGGCAATGCCAAAGCGCCGGTCACGCGTTACGCCCGGCTGGTCATCGACCAGCGCGATCTTCTTGCCCACCAGCCGGTTGAACAGCGTGGACTTGCCAACGTTGGGGCGGCCAATGATGACCACCTGGGGATATTTGCGCTGTGCCATAAGCCGTGCAGGTGGCGGTTACGGGCACGGAAGGCAAGGGGAGTCGTGATTCGGGGCGGTTACTGCTCGTCGTCGTCGGCGAAGCGTGCCAGCGTCGAATGGTACCTCTCAACTAGACTCTGGGCCTTCCTACGTCGGTGGCGGGACACAAGCGCCCCGATGAGCAAGACACCTGGGGTCGCCAAGGCGGTCAGTACGAATTGGAGGCTTCCCGCTTGGACAGGCCAGCCATTCTCAATCGAGTTCGCAATCAACATGGTCGCGCACGCGAGCAATCCTAGCCAGCACATCCATTCCAAGAATGCGCTCGGTGGCCGGGGCGGCATTGTTACCAGCTGCCGGTATTCGCCATGCTCGCCCACGGCTCCTGCGGCGGCAGTGTGCCGCCCTTTTGCAGCAATTCGATCGAGATGTTGTCGGGCGTGCGGACGAAAGCCATGTGACCATCGCGTGGGGGGCGGTTGATGGTGATGCCGGCATTCATCAGCTTTTGGCACAGGGCGTAGATGTCATCGACGGCATAGGCGAGGTGCCCGAAATTGCGTCCGCCGGTGTATTCCTCGGGCGCCGATCCGTCGGCGGGCGGCCAGTTATAGGTCAGCTCCACCTCGGCCACGTCCTTCTGCCCCGGACCTGCCAGGAACACGAGGGTGAAGCGGCCCCCTTCGCTCTCCTTGCGGTGCGTTTCCTCCAGCCCCAGCAGGCTGAAGAAGCGCACGGTGGCATCAAGGTCGCTCACGCGGATCATGGTGTGGAGGTAGGAAATCGTCACAGAAGGCACTCCATTCGTCGCTAGTCAGAAACGGTTCATCGCAAGTAGGGCATCAGACCATCGCGGCTTGAGACCGCACCACCAGGGAGTTTCCGCCGATGCCTGACAATAGCGAAGAAGCCGCCGTTTCCGCCACCCCTTTCTGGCGCCAGCCCCTGGCCGCGATCACGCTGGGTGCGGCAGGCATCCTTGCGGTGGGCATGGTTGCGGGCGGCTACCTGCTGGGCGACGGTCTCACGCGGATGAAGATGGCCGAACGATCAGTGACCGTTCGCGGCCTCGCCGAACGCGAAGTGACGGCTGACCTTGCCACCTGGACCATCTCCTATTCCTCCACCGCGCAGGACATGGCCAGCGCGCAGGCGAGCGTTGATCGCGACAGCGCCAGCATTCGCGCGTTCTTCAACGGGCTGGGCTTTCCCGAAGATGCGATCCAGCCGACCGGCGCCAACGTCTCCAGCTTCACCAACAACGGCGTGACCAGCTTCACCGTGCGTCAGCGGATGACGCTGCGCACCACCGATATCGATCGCGCCCAGCGTGCGGTGCGCCAGCAGGCCGACCTGGTGCGGCGCGGCGTGCTGCTGGAGGAGGGCAGCGGCATGAGCTACACCTTCACCAAGCTGAACGACATCAAGCCGGAGATGGTGGCCGAGGCGACCCGTGACGCGCGCAACAGCGCCGAACAGTTTGCCGAAGATTCCGCCACCGGCGTGGGCGGCATCCGCTCCGCCACGCAAGGCTACTTCGAGATCGCCGCGCGTGATGGTGATGGTGGCGGCTGGGGCATGGCCGATACCCCGTTCAAGACCGTACGCGTCGTGACCACGGTGGATTTCTATCTGGAGTAACGCGCCGCGCGGTCCTGCAACAGAAAAGGGGCCCGTTCCTGGCGGAACGGACCCCTTCTCCTGCTAGAGGCGTATGCCTTAGAAGCCGGCGCTCAGCGTGAACACGAAAGCATCGTCGGCGAAAGTGCCGGTGCCTTCAACGCCGGTGTAAGCTGCGCCCAGCGACACGCCGCTGCCCAGTGCAGCCGATGCGCCGAGCGACCAGTCCCAGGCCTTGCTGTTGGCGGTGTAGGTCAGCGCGCCATCGGTGTAACCGGCGTGGGCCAGCAGGCTGATCGGGGTCTCGGGGATGCCGAGGCCCAGGTCGGCCGACACGTAGACGTTGTCACGCGGGCCACCGAAATCCAGCGAATCCTGCTTGGGCGAATAGGCCGCGCCCAGCGTCAGGCTGGCCGGACCGACGCCGAAGCCGGCCTTGGTGTAGAATTCGATCACGTCGAAATCACCCGGGACGGCGTTGGGGTAGTAGTAATAGGTAGCACCGGCATCCAGCGTCACGCCGGGGGTCACTTCGCCCTTCCAGCCTGCGTAGAAGTCAATTTCGGTGTGGCCGTAGCCGGTCGACTCGTCGAGCGACGAAGCCCAGGTGCCGACATACAGGCCGCTGGAGTGCGAAACGCCGATGCTGCCCTGGATGGCGGGATCGCTGTCGGACAGGTCGACGCCGCGGAAGCGGTATTCGCTGACCAGGGCGACGCTGCCCGAAACGGTGATGTCGCTCTCGTCCTGGGCGAAGGCGGGCGCGGCCAGGAGAGTGGAAGCAAGAAGGGTAGCAGCGGTCAGGCTGCGGATGGACGTAAGCATGGGCAATTTCCTCAATTGCTGGTTGAAGCCTCGTCCCACCTGCGTGTCTGCGGGTCAGCCTCTTTTCCGGGCCGGTTTGTCGCACTCACGCAATATATCTGACGATCCATGCTGCGTTGCACAAGGTTAATTGCGCGGATCGCCTCCATTCGCGCCAAATGTGTTGATTTTGGGCATCACATTCAGCTGGGGGTCATGCAAATGTGTCACTTGGCGCGAAACCGTCGTGGCAATGCTGCGTTGCAATGCTTACCTGTCAGCGGCTGCACAAAGACCCAAAGGGTGCCATGTTCCAGTTCTTCCGTTCCCTGTTTTTTACCACGCAAAGCGACCGCCAGCCTGCTGTGCCGGCGGGCCAGCGGGTCTATGCCATTGGCGACATTCACGGCCGCCTGGACCTGTTCGAGGCGCTGATTGCCGAAATCGAGGCCGATGATGCCTCTGCTGAGCCAGCGCGCAGCACGGTGATCCTGCTGGGTGACCTGGTTGATCGCGGGCCCGATTCGGCCGGCGTGGTGCGCCGCGCCCGCGCATGGCAGGCATCGCGCGAAGTGCGCATCCTGGCCGGCAATCACGAGGAAATGTTCCTCAAGAGTTTCGATAGCACCGACATGCTGCGCCACTTCCTGCGCCACGGTGGACGGCAGACGGTGCAAAGCTATGGCGTGGATCGGCGCGTGCTGTCCGCCGCCGAGATCGACGAAGTGCAGGAGTTGATGCGCGGCGCTGTGCCGCAGTCGGATCGCGACTATATCGCCGGGTTTGAAGACCTGATCGTGCTGGGCGATTATGTATTCGTCCATGCCGGGATCGATCCCGAAGTGTCGATCCACGAGCAGCGCGTTTCTGACTTGAGGTGGATCCGCGAGCCGTTCCTGTCGCATTCCGAACCTTATGAGCTGGTGGTGGTCCACGGGCACACGATCAGCGAAGCGCCCGAACTGCGCGGCAATCGCATCGGCATCGATACCGGCGCCTACTCCAGCGGGCGCCTGACCGCGCTGGTGCTGGAAGGCACCACCCGCCGCCTGATCGAAACCGCCGAAGTCGACCAGGGGCTGATTGAGGTGACCAAACGCGCGGCTTGAGCGCGGGAACCGCCGAGCGGCGCGAGTTGCAGGCCGTCGGGGGCCACAGGCCGGTACAAAAGAGCCAGGGGGCCTGTAAGCCGGGTTCTGTCCCGCCGACGGTATCCCAAAAGAGACCGTATCGCCGGGGGCAGCCATTCATCTCGGCGACCCGTCACCGGGCCGCTCCAGCAACCAACCCGGGTCTCTCGGCGCGAAACACGCCTGCCATTTGACCTTGCGGTCGCTTGGCGCGAGACCCCTATTTGGTCTTGCTCCGGGTGGGGTTTGCCATGCGGGCGCTGTTACCAGAACCCCGGTGCGCTCTTACCGCACCCTTTCACCCTTGCCTGTGGAGTTGCCTCCCATCGGCGGTTTGCTCTCTGTGGCACTTTCCCTGAGGTCACCCTCGGCGGGCGTTACCCGCCACCCTTGTTTCGTGGAGCCCGGACTTTCCTCGACCATTCCTTGCGAAACGGACGCGGCTGCCCGGCCCCCTGGCGGGATGCGATGTAGGGCAAGGGGGCGGGCAGGGCAAGGATGGCACCTTGCGCTAAGCTGTCCGCGCGATTCAGCCACGCCGCAGGCCGATTGCGGCATAAAGCCCGGATGACAGCGATTCGCCTCCTCAAGCCCGCCATCCTTGCCGCCCTGGTGCTCACCCCGGTGACGCTGGCTGCCGCCGTGCCGCCCGCTGCCCAATGGGACATCGGACCGTGGGTACGCGGGCGCAATTACTCGGTGGGCATGCCCGCCAACCCGGAGGCCGCACCGGGCGGCGGGGTGCGTTTCACCTTCCCGCGCGCCGGCCGGGGCCAGGTCGACGCGCTGACCACGCCGATTGCGCCGCTGGGCCGCGCGCGGCAGATCACCATCCGTTATCGCGTGGACGCGGCGCCGGGCACCCGCTTCGTGGCTGACGAGACGCCCGACCAGCCCGCCACCGTCTCGCTGTATTTCCAGCGCGGCGGCGATAACTGGAGCGCGCGTGGGCGGTTCGGCTCGTACCGCTGGTATGCCCCGCCCGCGGCAGTGATCCCGCTGGCCCCGGGCGAGCGCACCGTGACCGTGCGGCTCGATGGCGGGTGGACCAACGTCAACGGCCAGCCGGTAGCCAACGATCCGGAAGGCTTCGCCGCTGCGCGGGCCGAAACGGCGATGCTCGGCCTGGCTTTCGGCTCCGCCTCGCGCCGCAGCCACGGGGTCTATGTGACGGGGCAGGCGACGTTTACCTTGCTGGATCTGGACGTGCGATAGGCGCCCTAGCGCGCCTTCCCGCTATCCCGGTCAAGCAGCAGCTGGAACAGGATCGCGCCGGTTTCGCCATCGATCACGCCATCGATCATCTCGGGCCGCCAGCGGCGCTGGAAGGCTTCGACCGCCTTCACCGGTTCGGATATGTCATAGCCGAAGCGGTCCAGCGCCAGCAGGAACGCGCCATCGTTGTCGAACGGATCGCCCAGGTTGATCTTCTCCGGGCGCGGCAGGCACAGCTTGTAGCGCGCCAGCCGATCCCACGGGAACAGCTCGCCCGGATCGACCTTGCGGGCAGGCGCGATGTCCGAATGGGCGACTACGTTGGCATAAGGCACCTTGTAGCGCCGCACGATCGAATCGAGCAGCGGGATCAGCGCCTCGATCTGCGCATCGGCGAACGGACGATAGCCCAGCGCGTGGCCGGGATGGTCCAGCTCGATCCCCACGCTGGCGCTGTTCACATCGCGCTGGCCGCGCCAGTAGCTGGCCCCGGCGTGCCACGCGCGCTTGTCCTCCGGGACCAGGCGGATCACTTCGCCTTCTTCGGTGATGCAGTAGTGCGCGCTGACTTCGGCGGCGGGGTCGCACATCCGGTCCAGCGCGGCCTCGACCGGCTTCATCTCGGTATAATGGATGACCACCATGTCGATGGCGGTCTTGCGCTCGTTCCAGTTGGGCGAGGGGTGATCGCGGTGGATCAGCGGATCGCGCGGGAACGGGCTGGGCATTGGCCGGGCGTCAGCCGATCAGGTCCGTGGGTGCGGGCAGGGTGGCGCCCAGCACCAGCAGGTCCGGCGCGTGGACCGCTTGCAATGTGCCGCGCTCCTGCTTGACCAGCAGGTGCAGCATGTGCGCCGGCGCCGTGCGGCCCGACAAGTCCTCGCCCGGCAGCACGCCTTCCAGCGCCTGGCCGATGGTAGCGTCAAACGCGATGCGCGGGCCGCTGGCGCGGATGACGATCTCGGTCATGCCGGCGCGCGTCTCTGCGCCCACCAGCAGCGTGCCGCCGCGCACCAGCGCGTCCATGCCGATGGCCGCCAGGTTCAGCAGCACTTTCACCGCCGGCTTGGCCAGCTTGGGTTCGGCCACGGCCCATTCCAGCGTCAGGCGTTCATTGGCGGCGACCAGCGCAGCGATCAGCTGGCGCGGCTCATCGGTTGGCACCAGGTCGCCAAAGCCACCCGCCGCACCAAAGGCCAGGCGGAAGAACTTCAGCTTGTTGGCGCTGGCCGTGGCGCTTTGTTCCAGCAGGTCCATGCAGCGGGCGCGCATTTCCGGATCACGCTCGTCCGCCAGCAATTCCAGCCCGTTGCTGATGGCGCCAACGGGGCTCAACAGGTCATGGCACAGGCGCGAACAGAGGAGGGCGGCAAGATCGAGTTGCGAAGTCATGCCAGCGCCTTAGCGGCACGCGGGCAGGGAGGGAAGCGGTTCGCAATGCATCAGGGCTTTCCCAGGGCACCGTTCGGCCCATGCTTGTCCAACCACGAAATGCAGCTAACACATCGGCATGACCGACCCGCAAACCCTCACCGGTACATTCCCTGCCGCCGGGCGGCTGGACAAGGTGCTGGCCGATTGCACCGACCTGTCAAGAGAGCGGGTCAAGGCCTTGATTCTGGATGGCAAGGTGGCGGTAGACGGCAAGCCCGCCAGCAGCGGCTCGAGCAAGGTTCAAGTTAACTCGAGCTTTTCTATCCACATTCCGCCCCTGAATGATCCACAGGCTCATCCACAGGATATCCCCATCGTGGTGGTCTATGAGGACGCGCACCTGATCGTGGTCGACAAGGCGGCGGGCATGGTGGTGCATCCGGCGGCAGGCAATGCCGATGGCACGCTGGTCAACGCCCTGCTGCATCATTGTGGCGGCAGTCTCAGCGGCATCGGCGGCGTGGCCCGGCCCGGCATCGTCCACCGGATCGACAAGGACACATCGGGCCTGCTGGTGGTGGCCAAAAGCGACGCGGCGCACGAGGGCCTCGCCCGCCAGTTTGCCGATCATTCGCTGGAACGCGCCTACCTCGCGGTGTGCCAGGGCCACCCGCAGCCGCCAGCCGGAACAATCAGCGCCCGCCTCGGCCGCTCGGATGCAGACCGCAAGAAGATGGCCGTGCTGTCCGACACCAGCACGCGCGGCAAGCACGCCGTCACCCATTATCGCACGCTGGAGCGGCTGGACCATTGCGCGCTGATCGAATGCCGGCTGGAGACGGGGCGGACCCACCAGGTGCGGGTTCATCTTGCATCAATCGGTCATGCGCTAGTGGGAGATCCTGTCTATGGCCGCACTCCCGCCGCTCTGCGCCCCCTCCTCAAGGAGCTGGGCTTTGCCCGCCAGGCGCTGCACGCGGCGATTCTGGGGTTCATCCACCCCGTGACCGGCCAACGACTCCGCTTCGAATCGGCACTGCCTGCCGATATGCGGGAACTGATCGACAAAACCGCCCATTCACATCGATGAAATGCGCACTATCTGGATCACTGTTCGCTTATAAGGGGCGGGCCAATAATGTGGCTGCAAAGTGATTCAGGTGCCCGGCAGGGGCCTGCGAAGCGCAGTCGACGCACAGAAAGGTTAGGGACAAAGTGAGCAGTAAGCGAACATCAATGCCGATCCTTGGCGGTGAGCAGGGCCTCAACCGCTATCTGGCAGAGATCAAGAAATTCCCCGTGTTGACGGCCGAGCAGGAATACATGCTGGCCATGCGTTATCGCGAACACGAAGATCCAGAAGCCGCCGCGCAACTGGTGACCAGCCACCTGCGGCTGGTGGCCAAGATCGCCATGGGTTACCGCGGCTACGGCCTGCCGGTGAGCGACCTCATTTCCGAAGGCAACGTGGGCCTGATGCAGGGCGTGAAGAAGTTCGAGCCCGAGCGCGGCTTCCGCCTGGCTACTTATGCCATGTGGTGGATCAAGGCGAGCATCCAGGAATTCATCCTGCGCAGCTGGTCCCTCGTCAAGATGGGCACCACCGCCGCGCAGAAGAAGCTGTT
>JAZKFK010000160.1:0-2303 GCA_040386475.1 Pseudomonadota bacterium
TGATCATCTTGAACAGCACGACGACGACGGCGACGATGAACAACAGGCGCGTCATTCTCAGGCGGCTCCCTCGGTCATCAAGGCCATCTCTGGCGCACGAACAGCCAAGGTCAGCCCCAGATGCGCCACCAGGCTGCGTAGTTCCTGCCGCGCCACCAGCTGGCTGGTGCCCAGTTCGCCCAGCTGCCCCTTGTCCAGCAGCGTCAGCCCACTGGGGAACAATTCGCGGTAGATCACCCGCTCGGACAGGCCGTGCGCCACGCGGAAACCGACCCGCTTGGACAGTTCACCCAGCGCGGTATCCAGCCGCCGCTGGTTGCGCGCATCGGTGTGGCCGGTGCGGTTGCGCACCACCACCCAGTCCATCTGGCGCCGGTGCTGCTCGATGGTGGCGCGACTGCGCTTCAGGCGCGCTTCCCAGATAAGTTCGGCATAGAAGCTGAGACGGCGGACCTTGAAGGTTTCGGCGTCCACTTGCCCGATCAGGTCGAAGTCCACGAAGCTGTCATTCATCGGGGTGACCAGGGTATCGGCCTCGGTCGCCACGTGGCGGGCAAAAGGATCGTCGCGCCCAGGGGTGTCGAAAATCAGGAAATCGGTCTGGGCGGAGAGGCGCGCCACCTGCTCTTCCAGCTCTTCCACCGTGGTCCCGCGAAAGACTTCGCACACCGGCCCCGGCAGGTCGATCTGGCGGCGGGTACGCGTTTCGGCGCGGTTCTCGCAATAGCGGTGCATCGTCGCCTGCCGCGTGTCGAGGTCGATCGCCGCCACCCGCGCACCCTGGTAAGACAAGGCCACCGCCACGTGGACGGCAGTGGTGGACTTGCCGGTGCCGCCTTTCTCGTTGGCGAAGACGATACGTTGCGCAACCGTGGGGGCAGCATGGAGGGCGTTCAGGCTGGACACGTTCTGGCGGGCTTTCTCTGGCTGGCGAATGTGCGCTAAGGCGCTGGCAAGAGCCACCTGTATCGGAGCCGGGCCCGCGTGCAAACCGTCAACACCCTCACCAAGTTGCGCGAAGCTGTGGATGATCTCCGGCTTACGGGGACCGTAGCGCTGGTGCCCACCATGGGCGCGCTGCACGACGGGCATATGACGCTGGTGCGCGAGGCGCGGGAACGGGCCGATCACGTAGTGGTGTCGATCTTCATCAACCCGCGCCAGTTCGGTGTGGGTGAGGATCTGGCCGCCTATCCGCGCCAGTTGGCAGCCGATCAGGAGCAGCTTTCCCAGGCGGGCGTGGCGCTGCTGTGGGCACCAACGGTCGATGTCATGTATCCATCGGGCTACGCCACCAGCGTCAGTGTGGCCGGGGTCAGCGAAGGGCTGTGCGGCGCCGTGCGGCCAGGGCACTTTGCCGGAGTGGCCACGGTGGTGCTCAAGCTGTTCAACCAGGTGCGACCAGATGTGGCGCTGTTTGGCGAGAAGGACTGGCAGCAACTGGCAGTAATCCGCCGCTTTGCAGCTGACCTCGACCTGACTTTGCCTGCAGTGGGAAGCATCGTGGGCGTGCCGATTGTGCGCGAGGATGACGGCTTGGCCATGTCGAGCCGCAACGCTTATCTGTCGGCCGAACAGCGGCAGGTGGCGGGCCAGCTCAACCTTCTGATGCGCCAGGCGGTGGCGCGGATCGAGGCGGGCGAGGCGGTGCCGCCGGCGCTGGCGGCGCTGGAACGAGGCATTTTGGCAGCGGGGTTCGGCTCGGTCGACTATGCCGTTCTGGCCGATGCCGCCAGCCTTGCGCCACTCCAGGCAACCCCGGTTGCGCCCGCTCGGCTGCTGGTGGCGGCGCGGCTGGGCACCACGCGGCTGATCGACAACATGCCTGTTATGCCAACCGGGTGAGGGAGAGTACGCCGTGACCGAAGATGATTTCCGCAGCTATGTCGCCGCGTTCAACGCCAATGACTTCGCCGGGTTCGGGCATTTTTATGCCGATGACGTGGTGTTCGAGTTGGGCGCGATGAAGCGCATTGTCGGGCGCGAGAACATCCTGGCCTTCTATCGCGACGTTAAGGCGCACATCACCGAGGTTGTCACCCCGCTGGACGTGATCGTGACCCCCAGCCGCATTGCCATGCATTGCCGCACCACGTTCGATACCTTTGCCGACTGGCCCGACTTCGAAATCTGGCCAACCCGCGCGGGCGATCACCGAGAGGTGGAGACAATCGCCATGTACGAAGTGAGCGGCAACCAGTTCACCCATATTCGCGGGGCGCGGTTCAAGCCGTGATCTCAATGGATCTGGAGCGGGTAAGGGGAATCGAACCCCTCTAGCTAGCTTGGAAGGCTAGTGCATT
>JAZKFK010000161.1:0-3081 GCA_040386475.1 Pseudomonadota bacterium
ACCCGCTCGGCATTGCCGTGGCACAGGGCGTGCATTTCGGCCTCGGTGCAGGCGAAGTTTTGGATGAAATCAACCGCCGGCTGCATCGGCTGGTAGGGATAGTCGATCGCCCAGATCACGTTGTCGATGCCCATGCGGTCAATCGCATAGCGCAGCGCCAGCGGGTCTTCCACGCCGCTGGTGGTGAACACGAAGTTGTCGCGGAAGTATTCCTCCATGCTCCGCTCGGTCCTGGGGGCGCGGCCCACCTTCTGCGCGCGGGAGTTCATGAAATTGATCCGCCAGATGAAGAACGGCACCATTTCGCCCATGTGGCCCACGCAGATGCGTAACTTGGAGAAGCGGTCGAACACGCCGCCCGCCATCATCCGCAGCATGTTGGTGCCCACTTCCACGCCGTAAGCCCACATGGCGCTGTCCATCGCATAGTCCATCAGCGGACCCTTGAGAGTGTCCGATGGCCCGCGCGGGTGGATGTAGATCGTGGCGTCCAGCGCCTCGGCCGCCTCAAAGATCGGCCAGAACTTGGGATCGTCGAAATACTCGCCGTTGGTGTGGCCGTTGACCACCAGACCATTCAGCTTGAGGTCGGTCATCACCCGCTGGATTTCCTTGGCCGCGCGCTTGGGGCTGTGCGGGGCAAAGCTGGCGAGGCCGGCGAAGCGGGTGGGATGCTGCGCGATGATCGCCGCCATCCGGTCATTGGCAAGCGCGGCCAGCTCGGTGGCAGTATCAGCGTCGAACATCTGCACGCCCGGTGCCGTCAGCGTCAGCAGGTGCATGTCCACGCCATACTGGTCCATTTGCGGCAGGCGCTGGTCCTCGATGTCCTTCAGCCCTTCGAGGAAGTTCATCTTGCCGTAGCCGGTGGTGTCATGGTCGGCATCGTAGATCCCGCCCACCAGCAGCTTGTCCGAACTTTGCGATGGGCCGCGCGCGACCTTGCGCAGTTCTTCGGCCACTTCGGGGATCGACCAGGCTTCCTCGCAGGCGATCAGGCGGCACTTCTTACCCATAGTGTTCTCTCCCAAGAATCTGTCCGAAGGCTAGTGACACTCGGCGAGCGAGCCAAGCGCGATCAACGCGGCGCAACCTCGGTCCACTCCACCCGCCGCTCGGGCGGGCGACCGCTAACCGGGTTGGCATAATGGAACGGCAGCGCCTCGATGGCTGGAAACGGCACGCCCACCGCCCCGCGATGGGGCGCATCGACACGGTAGCGGGCAAGCAGTTCAGGCGTGGGCCGCAGCGCCTCGCCCAGGGCCGGATCGGCCGCAGTCCAGCCGCCCGCGTAGCCAGCGATCCAGGTGTAATCGAGGTCCATCCCGGCAAAGGCCCAGCGGCCATCGGTGCCGCGCTCCAGCTGCCATTCGTAGACCCCGGCCATCCAGCTGCCCTGTCCGGCGGCGGACGAGTTCATCTGCACCAGCCGGCTGCGCATCTGCGCGCGCCACTCGCCCGAAGCCTCATCCTGGCTGACGGTAATGTACGGCTGGGTCAACATATGGACCGCCTGGAAAGCCGGCGAAGGCTGGCTGTCGCCATAGCGCAACCGCGCCGCCGCCAGGATCCGGTCACGCCCGGCGACCACGCCGATAAACGGCAGCTCACGCCAGCCATCAGGCGCGAACAGTGCGGACATCTCGGCCCAACTGAAGCGGTTGATATAGGCGCCATAGGCATTGCCAAGGTTCTCGGCGGCATCGAACGCCTCGGCGCGAGTGAGCGCTTGCGGCGTGCGCGGCGGGGTCGCTCCGGCAACCACGGCGGGCGCGAAGATGCCGAGGTCCGAGATGGGCTGCGTCACGCTGGCTTCGGGGTAGGACATGCTGCGTTGCGGCTGATCGCGGTCAGGCTCACCGCCTGCGGGGATCAGCACCGGGGCTGGAAGCGGCTCTGACCAACCGGCGGCATAAGTGCTGCGCATGATCGGGATGCGGTAGAGGCTGGAAATCAGCCAGCGCCCCTCGGCATCGCGCATCAGCACGAAATGGTTGAGCGTGGCGGTCCACTGCCCTTCAGCGCCATGCTGCCCGGTCATGCTCAGTTCCACGGCTGAGACACTGGCCACCACGCCATCGCGTGACAGGATCACCTTCGGCATCAGTTGCAGGTGATCGTTCAACTCTCCGGTGGAGAGACCGGCCGCACCGAACTGGGTAAGGAACCGGCGCACGCCCGGTTGCCCCAGCCACGTGCCCTGCCCCTGCACCACTACGCGGGCATCGGCATAGAACAGGTCCGCCACATCATCATACAGGCCGCGATCGAGGTAATAGCCGAAGGTGTTGATCAGGTTCTGCGCGCGCCCGTGTTCGTACAGCAGGCTCGCCTCGGCCTCGATCTGCTCGGGCGGCAGCGGGGTAGCGTTGCGGCGCTGCGGCAGGATCGCGCCCGCCTGCTGCGGGGTGAAATGATAGGGTGCGCGCTCCAGCGTGGCCGCATCGTGCCGCCAGCCATCCGCATAAGGCCCCTCGAATTGCAGGTAATAGCGCATGGCGGCGATGCGCCAGTCCGCGCCCTGCTTGGCGTATTGCACCACCCAGGTGACACCCGCCCACTCTGCGTTCTGCCCGGCATTGCCGGTGAGGCCCAGTTCCTGCCAGCGGCCCATGGCGCTCTGGCCATCCGCCGCCAGCGTAATCACCGGGCTAATCCACAAGTGCAGGTTGAGCAGACCCGGCAGCAGACCGTCAGTGTTCATGCCTTCCTGCGCGCGCAGGTCGGCCAGGATATCGGTGCGGCCGGTCAGTTCGCCGTGCATATAGCCGATGGAGGCATCGTCAGTCAGCAGTTCGACCATCGCGGGCCACTGTCCGCGCAGCGCCAGGTGACCCCAGTGGGCCTGCAAGTGTTTGATCTGGCGGATGGCGGTCAGGTCTTCCAGCCGCGCAGTCTCCACCGCGGGATCGACAACGGCGGCCTGCGCCAGCGCACCTGCGGGCACGATGGTGAGTAGCATGGCGACAAGCAGGGCGCGGATCATGCCACCAGCCTAAGCGGACCTTGCGACAGCGGCAAGCCGGTCCTAGCTGTCATTCATGGCCCGCCCCATCCCCGCTGACGACCAGAGCTGGACCT
>JAZKFK010000162.1:0-5008 GCA_040386475.1 Pseudomonadota bacterium
GGTACGACAGGTTGACCAGGTTCTGGTCAGCAGTCAGCACCAGCTTTTCCTCCTCGCCGCCGGGAATGGCAAAACGGCGGATCTCGGTCACGTTTTCGACCGACACTTGCTGGATCGGCCACGGCAGGGTGACCTGTGCGCCCAGTTCCAGTGTGCGTGCATACTTGCCGCCAAACCAGGTGACGACGCCTTGCTCGCCCGTCTGGATGAAGTGCAGCGAGGTTACGCCCAGCCACAGGGCGCCCATGCCCATCAGGGCAACCGGCAGCCAGCTCTTGCCATCGGGGCGTTCGGGCAGGCGGAATTGCGGACCGCGTCCGCCGCCGCCACCACCGCCCTTGCGGCGCTGGCCGTCGCGATTGCGGAATATGTCATCGATGCTGGCGGAACGGCGCGGCTTGTCGCCACCTTCGCCCGAGCCGCCACCCGGCAGCCACGGATTGCGCGGTCCGCGCGGCGGCTCGCCACCGGCGGGAGCGTCTCCCGGCAAGTCTCCGGGTACAGGGCTTTCGCTGCCTGGCGCGCCTGGCGATCCGGCGTCATCGCCGCCGTCGCCGCCTGATCCAGATGAGGAACCTCCCGATGAACCCCAGGGGTTGCGCTTCCCGGCCATGGCCAGCGCGATGCGATTGCGGATCCCGTCAAGTCTCTCCATGGCCATCTGTATAGGGTTCCCGCGAACAAAAAACAGGGGCGGGCCATGCGTTTTTTCGCTGCACTTCCCTGAAGCAGAGTCTAGCAGGGGCGCCATGAGCAGTGTCGCAAACGTCGAGCAGGCCATTCCGGCCGAATTATCCTCCATGGTCCGGTCAGTCCGCTTCAATGAAGGTGTCGCCACCATCGTTGCCGATGCTGGCGCGCTGGGGCGCAGCGCGGCCGCGCAATTGCAGAAGGAACTGGAGCGCGCGGTTGGCGCGGTTGAAGGCGTGACCGAAGTGCGCGTGGCGCTGATGGCTGACAAGCCCAAGCGCCGCATCGTGGCCGTGGGCAGCGGCAAGGGCGGGGTGGGCAAGTCCACGCTGACCGCCAACCTCGCCGTCGCCCTTGCGCGGATGGGGCGCAAGGTGGGCGTGGTGGATGCCGACATCTACGGTCCCAGCCAGGTGATGCTGCTGGATCCGGCACGCGGTCGGCCCCGCGCCGAGGGCAACACGCTGATCCCGGTGGAAAGCGAATTCGGCGTCAAGCTGCTGTCGATGGCGCAACTGGTCGAACCCGGCAAGGCGATCGCCTGGCGCGGGCCGATGGTGGGCCAGGCGCTGACGCAGATGATGGAAGCCGAATGGGGCGAGGCCGAGCTGCTGCTGGTGGACCTGCCGCCCGGCACCGGCGATGTGCAGCTGACCATGCTGCAGAAGTTCAAGCCATCGGGCGCGGTGATCGTCACCACCCCGCAGGATCTGGCCCTGATCGACGCCACCCGCGCGATCGACCTGTTCACCCAGTCGGGCATTCCCGTGGTGGGCATTGTCGAGAACATGGCCGGCTATGTCTGCCCGCATTGCGGCGAGAGCAGCGATCCGTTCGGCGCCGGCGGTGGCGAGGGTGCGGCGGTCGCGCTGGGCCATCCGTTCCTGGGCCGCGTGCCCTTGGCCATGGGTATCCGCGTAGCCAGCGATGCCGGGCAGCCACCCGCAGCCAATGACGGTACCGATGGCGCGGCCTTCACTGCGCTGGCCGTCAAGCTGGCCGAGTGGCTGGACAAGCCCGCCTGATGAAACTGTCGCGCCGGCAACTGCTGGTGGGCGCGGCGGCGGGCGGCGGCCTGCTGGTGGCGTTCAGTCTGTTGCCGCGCGATTTTCCCAATCCCATCGTCCCGGGCGAGGGCGAGTTTGCCTTTGACGCCTGGCTGAAGATCGCCACCGATGGCGTGATCACCGTCGCCGTGCCGCAGCTGGAAATGGGCCAGGGCGTCACCACCCTGCTGCCGCAGATTGTGGCGCTGGAGCTGGGCGCGGACTGGCGCCAGGTGGGGGTAGAGCCCGCGCCGGTCAGTGGGGCCTATGCCAACCTGCCGCTGGCGGCGCGCTGGTCGCCCTTGCGGCGCCCACTCGTTGCGCCCTTGGCCGATGAGCCGGACGACTTCCTGCTGCGCCGGTGGGCCGAGGGCGAGCGGTTTACCGTAACCGCGGAGGGCCTGTCGCAAGCAGCCTATGAGCTCCCGTGCCGCCGCGCCGCCGCCAGCGCACGCGCCGTGCTGGCCATGGCCGCCGCCGCCCGCTGGGGCGTGGAGTGGGAAGAGTGCGAAGTGGCTGAAGGCTTCGTCAGCAATGGCGACAACCGCCTGCCGTTCGGCGCGCTGGTGGCGGAGGCCGCCGCGCTCGATCCGCCCAATCCGCCGCCCTTGCGCCCCGAAGCGCCGCGCGACCCCGCCACGGCCGATGCGGGCGAGGGCGAGGATGACCAGGACGCGCGCGCCATTCCCTTTCCCCGGCTTGACCTGCCGTCCAAGGTGGATGGGTCCTATACCTTCGCGGGTGACGTGCGCTTGCCCGACATGGTCTATGCCGCCATCCGCCACGGCCCGCGCGACCAGGCCGAGCTGGTCGGCTTCGATGCCGAGCGAGCGGGCCGCGTTGACGGGCTGGTGGGCATTGTGCGCGGCAAGCGCTGGCTGGCCGCCGCCGCTACCAACTGGTGGGCCGCCGAACAGGCGCTGACTGCGATGAACCCGCGCTTTTCTGCCGAGAAGCTGGTCCGTTCGGACGCGCTCGATGCGGCGCTGGACGATGGCATCCGGCGCGGCGAGGGCGCGCTGGTGTTCCAAAGCGGCGCGGGTGACACCGGTTACCGCCCAGATGTGGCCCAGCGGTACACGATTGCGCCTGCCGTCCATGCCACGCTGGAGACCGCCACGGTCACCGCCCGGCTGGTGGGCGACCGGCTGGAATTGTGGATGGCCAGCCAGGCCCCTGAATTTGCCCGCCGCGCTGCGGCGCGGGCCATCGATTTGTCGCTGGACCAGGTGGTGCTGTATCCCATGCCCGCCGGTGGCAGCTTTGACCGGCGGCTGGAACATGACCACGCTATCGAGGCGGCGCTGATCGCCCGCGAACTGGGCAAGCCTGTGCAACTGGTGTGGTCGCGTGCCGAGGAGCAGCTGGCGCTGCAGCCACGTGCGCCCGCCGTGGGGCTGATCGGCGCGCAATTATCGCCCGACGGGCGCATCGCTGCCTTGCGCACGCGCATTGCCACGCCGCCTGCCGCACAGGAGTTTGGCCGCCGCCTGTTCGGCAACCTGACCAGCTGGGCGGCGATCGAGGAGGTGGCTGGCGAAGTTGATCCGATGGCGCTGGAAGGGTTCGCCGGGATCTATGCCATCCCCGACCAGGCGCTGTATCACGTGCCGGTGGAACTGGCCCTGCCCGCCGGGCGGATGCGCGGCCATGCCCACGGCATCACCTGTTTCATGCGCGAATGCTTTATCGATGAAGTGGCCGCGCGCGGAAACCATGAACCGATGAGTTTCCGCATTGCCATGCTGGGCGGTGATCCGCGGCTGGTTGCCTGCCTGCAGCGCGCGGCTTCGCTGGCCGCGTGGGATGGCGGCGCGCGCGGAACCGGGCAGGGCATGGCTTGCCATGTGATGCGCATCGGCGAAGGGGATAGCGACGCCAGCGGCCGCATTGCCGTGGTCGCCACGGCATCGGTGGGCGAAGGCGGACTCAAGGTCACCCGGCTGGCGGCGGCGGTTGATATCGGCCGCGTGATCAACCGGGACCTGGCCTTGCAGCAGATCGAGGGCGGCTTGCTGTTCGGCCTTGGCCTGGCAGTGGGCAGCGCCACCGGTTATGACGAAGGGCGGCCCACCTTTGCCCGCTTGTCCGACCTGCAGATCCCCACGCTGGCCGACAGTCCGCAAATGGACATTGCGCTGATCGACAGTGATGCGCCCAGTTTCGATGCCGGCGAGATTGGCATGACGGCGGTGGCCCCGGCCATCGCCAACGCGCTCTATTCCGCCGCCGGTTTGCGGCTGCGCCACCTGCCGCTGGGCCTGGCGCTGGCACCGCCGCCCGCGCCCAATTCCTTGCCGCAGCCGGGCGCCACGCCCACTGCCGTGCCCACCGATGCCGCCAGTGAGGCGGACGCCGACATCCCGCAACCAGAAGTGAGCATATGACCTGGCAACTGCAGCAACTCCCCGCCGATCACCCGCCCGTGAAGAGCGGCAAGGTGGGCGTGCTGCTCGTCAACCTGGGCACGCCCACCGCGCCCACGCCCGCCGCCGTGCGCACCTATCTGGCGGAGTTCCTCAGCGATCGCCGCGTGGTGGAAATCCCCAAGCTGCTGTGGTGGCCGATCCTGCATGGAATTATCCTGACCGTGCGGCCGAAGAAGAGCGCGCACGCCTATCAACAGGTGTGGACACCAGAAGGATCACCGCTGGCGGCCATTACCATGCGGCAGGCACAGGCACTTTCCGACCGTCTGGGAGATGGCGTGATGGTCGATTGGGCCATGCGTTATGGCCAGCCGTCGATCCCGGTGCAGTTGCAGAAGCTGATGGATGCAGGCTGCGAGCGGATTGTGCTGGCCCCGCTCTATCCGCAGTATTGCGGCGCCACCACGGCCACGGTGATGGACAAGGCTGGTGAGGCGCTGGCCGCCATGCGCTGGCAGCCCAGCTTGCGGGTAATGCCGCCTTATCATGATGAGCCGCTGCATATTGCCGCCCTGGCACGGGATATCGGCGCGCAGCTGGATGCGCTGGATTTCGTGCCCGAGGTGCTGCTGCTCAGCTTCCATGGCATGCCGCAGCGCACGCTGGAACTGGGCGATCCGTACCACTGCCAGTGCCTGAAGACCGCGCGCCTGCTGACCGCCGCCCTCAATCGCCCGGACTTGCGGACCAGGCCCACGTTCCAGAGCCGCTTTGGCCGCGCCAAGTGGCTGGAACCGGCCACCGATGCCGTGCTGGAGGAGGAAGCTGGCAAGGGCACCAAGCGCCTTGCCATCGCCGCGCCGGGCTTTGCCGCCGATTGCCTGGAAACGCTGGAGGAACTGG
>JAZKFK010000163.1:0-2804 GCA_040386475.1 Pseudomonadota bacterium
TGCCGTAGATCGAATTGAGCACCGCCGAACAGGTGGCGCGCATGCGCGGGTGCATCAGGTTCTGCAACGCGGCGAAGGTCACGCCAAGGTAGCCGAAGTTCAGGAACGTCGCCACGCTCACCAGCGTCAGCAGCAGCGGCAATTCACCCTGCATGATGGCCACGGCGTAAAGCGGCCCGCCCAGCAGCAGGCACACCGCCGGGATCAGTGCATAGGCGGCGGGGTTCTTCAGCCCCAGCCGGTCACCCAGCCAGCCTTGCAGCAGGACCGAGATGGCCGCCGGGGCGCTGGCGATCAGGCCCGAATACAGCCCCGCTTCGGCCAGCCCCGTTTCAAACTTGCGCATCATCAGCGAGGTGAAGAAGTAATTGAGGCCAAAGCCGAACATGGCCGCCAGCGCCGATCCGATCACCAGGTGGCGCGCGCTTTTCAGTGCAAACAGGCGGCGCAGCACCGCGCTGATCGGCGGCACGCTATCGTCACTGGCGGCATCGTGCTGGCCGCGCTTCGGCTCGGCGACGAAGGTATAGGCCAGCAGCGCCAGCACTACGCCGGGCACGGCGGCCACCAGAAAGGTGTGCCGCCAGCCATATTCCTGCGCGATCCACGCCCCGCCCATGAACCCCACCAGCGCGCCGATTGGCGGAGCCAGCATCAGGACGCTGAGGGCCAGCCCGCGCCGGTGCGCGGGGTAATAGTCGGCCAGCACCGATTGCAGCGCGGGCAGGCCCACGCCTTCGCCCACACCCACGCCGATGCGCGCCAGCAGCAGGTTGGTCCACCCGCTGGCCCAGCCGCACAGCGCGGTGGCGGCGGACCACAGCACCGTGCCGAAGGAGATCAGCGAGATGCGCCGCACCCGCTCCGCCACCCGCGCAATCGTCAGCCCGACAGCGATATTGAGCACGGTGAACGCCACGCCCATCAGCGAGACCTGTGCATCGCTGAGGCCGAATTCGGCCTTCACCGGCTCCACCAGCACGTTGACCACGATCCGATCGATAAAGCCGACCGTGCTGATCCCGGTCAGGATCGCCAGGGCAAGCCAGGGCGTAGTGCGGCGCAAGTTCATTGGTGTGGTTCTCTCCCGAGGGGGAGGTGTGCCTGCAATCGGGACCGGTGACAATTGCTTAGCGCAGCATCCGTTCGTCGTGGATGTGGTTGGCGGCGATTGGCTTGATCCCACTGGCCTGCTTCATTCGCCAGCGGCGCCGGCCAAGGCGGGCGGTCAGGTTTCCTACCATCAATCCATACAGCAGGGCTTTGGCGAACGTCTTGATTCCGGTTAACATCGAAACCTCCATCTTGGGTGCCACGGGGCAGGCTGAATGCCCGCCCCGCGCGCATTTGCCTTCACCCGTTCAACACCGCCGCCTCGCGCAGCCAGCGGCCCACCTTGCGGCCGAACTTGGCAATCAGGTGCATGTTGAAGAAGTGCCACAGGCCCAGCACCATCACCGCCAGCCCAACCTTGGTGGCGACGAAGCGGATCGCTTGCGGGCCGGTCGCAGGCTCGGTCCCCAGTTGCAGCGCCAGCAGGATGGAGCCGATGTTGACCAGGTAGAAGCCGGTCACCAGCAAGTGATTGGTGCTGCGCGCCAGCTTCTCGTCATGGCCGAAGCAGTCGACCAGGAAGATCTCGCCATTGGTGCTGAGCGTGCGGGCGACCCATACGGTCATCCCCACGGCGGCGGCGAGATAGGCGGCGTAGCTGAGTTCGATAAGCATCGTGTCCTCCTGGTATTTCGGTAAAAACAGAAATCAGTGGGTGTGAAAGCGTTGTTGGTGTGCCTTTGTCCTTTCGTTGGTTGGTGGGTTAGCTCTTGCCGCCCGGTATCAGCCGCGCAACGCGGCCGCCCAGCTTCATCAGCGTGACCAGCGTGGACTTGGGCAGGCGGCGGACATCGTCATACCAGTTGGCCAGAGTGCCGATGAACTGGTGCATCGCGCCGATCCGCTCGCGGATGTGGGCCGGAACATCGGTGCGGCCTTCCAGCCTGGAGGCCAGATCGGCCAGCACGGCCACGGTCGGGTCAATTTCGCGCTTGCGGCGCTCGCTGCTGATCTTCATCAGCATGTCCCACAAGTCGGTCTCGGCCACGAAGTGATCGCGCCGGTCACCCGCCATGTGCGTGCGGCGCACGATGCCATAGCCTTGCAGTTCCTTCAGTGCGGTGGACACGTTCGAGCGGGCAAGACCCAGCGTGTCGCAGATCTCCTCGGCATTCAGCGGCCGGTCGGACAGATACAGCAGCGCATGGACCTGACTGACCGAGCGGTTCACGCCCCACTGGCTGCCCATCTCCCCCCAGTGGAGGATGAAGGCTTGCACTTCGGGGATCTGCGTGATGGCCACCGGGGTTTCCTGTATTTCTGTAATTCCAGAAATAGGGGATCAAGGCACGGGAGTCAAGCGGGACAGAGTTGGCTTGAGTGAGTGGCTCAGACCGCGCGGTAATCCGCCACGATCTCGCCCGCTCCACCCAGTTCGGCCTCATGCGTCACTTCGCGCCAGGTCTCGGCCAGCGCTTCGGCTTCCCATTGCTGCATGGCCGGATGCGCGATGACATGATCGACCCAAGCCTGCCCCCGGCCCACATCGAGGCCATAGGTACGGATGCGCCAGGCGACCGGGGCATAGAAGGCGTCGATCGCGGTAAACTCCGGTCCTGCCAGCCACGGCCCGCCAAAGCGGTCCAGCCCTTCTTCGAACAATTCGCGAATGCGCGCCACGTCGCGCGTCAGGGCTGCATCGAACGGCGGCTTCACCACGCGCACGCCCACGTTCATCGTGCACTGGTTGC
>JAZKFK010000164.1:0-1929 GCA_040386475.1 Pseudomonadota bacterium
CCTCCAGCTCTTCCAGCTGGCGGGTGTAGTGCTCGTCGATCTCGGTTTCGATCGCAGCGGTGCAGGCCATCGCCGCTTCCGGCCCGATCAGTGCCGTGCCCGCGCCCAGCGCAAACCCGGCCACGTCCCAGAACGGCTGCAGCAGCGTGGGCCGCACGCCGCGCCGCGCCATCAGCGCATCGAACTGCGCCCGGTGATCGGCTTCCTGTCCGGCCATGGCGCGGATCTCTGCGGAATGCGGCGCGCGGTCGCCCATCACTGCCAGTTGCCCAGCGTAGATGCGCGTAGCCCCGAATTCGCCCGCCTGGTCGACGCGGATCATGCGCTTGCGTGATGTGGCCTGCGACGTGCTCATCGAGCGTCCTTTCGGCGCAGCAGCGCGCCAATGGCGAGCGCCCCGCCGATCGAGAACAGCGCGTTGAACCCGGCGAGTGACACGCCTGCCAGGGTCCACGCCGGCTCATCACAGCGCGTCGTCGGCTGCGCCAGGATAGCGGCCAGCGGATCGTCACTGGCCGAAGGGGGCAGCGCGCAGGCCGACAGGCCTTCCCACCACTTGTATTCCACGCCCGCGTGGAAAACGCCGATCACGCCTGAAACGAGGATGGCGACAGCGGCAAGTTGCACCCACAAGCGGCGCGGGCTGAAGGCGAACGAAGCCAGCGCCAGCAGCACGGCGACGAAATGCGGATAACGCTGCCACCAGCACATCTCGCATGGGTACAGGCCAAAGCCGTATTGCGACAGGTAAGCGCCCGCCAGCAGCAGCGCCGGGATTGCCAGCGCCAGCCGCTGGGCCTGCCGTTCAGAACCGGTCGCCATCATCGGCTCAATTGCGCTGTGCGGCGGTGCCGGTCGCGCCCAGCGCCACAGTGGCGCGGGTGGTGCGGCGCAGGGTGCGCAAGGCATAGTCGAGCTGGAAATCCTCGATCCCCTGTTCTTCCAGTTGCGCGGCTGTCAGCGTGAAGCGCGGATCGTCCAGCGCATCGCGCTCCAGCGCCTCGTCCTCGCGACCCAGTTCGTTGACCAGGTGACCGCGCAGGTCGCTTTCGCGCAAGGCATAACGCTGGCGGCGCGCGGCATCGGGATCGCTCAACTGCGGTACGCGGATATCGGGATCGATCCCGCCTTCCTGCACGCTGCGGCCCGACGGGGTGAAATAGCGCGCCGTGGTCAGCTTCAGGGCAGCATCGCGGCCCAGCGGCAGTAGTGTCTGCACACTGCCCTTGCCGAAGCTGCGCTCACCCATCACCAGCGCACGATTGTGGTCCTGCAGCGCGCCGGCCACGATCTCGCTGGCCGAGGCGGAGCCTTCGTCGATCAGCACGATCATCGGCAGGCCCGCCGCCACGTCACCGCGATAGTAGGTTTCGGCATCGTAGTAGATCGTATCGCGCTGGTTGCGCCCGCGCTGGCTGACGATCTGGCCCTGATTGAGGAACAGGTCGGACAGGGCCACCGCTTCGTCCAGCGAGCCGCCAGGATTGCGCCGCAAATCGAGCACCAGCCCGTTCAGCCGCCCGCCCGCAGCCGCCCGCAAGTCGCGAATGGCGTTGTTCACGTCCTGGCCCACGTCGGCGGAAAATTCGTTCACGGTGACCAGGCCGATGGCGCCGTCCTGCAATTCGAAGGTCACCGGCTCCAGTTCGATCACGCCGCGCGTCACCGATACTTCCACCGGCTCTTCACGGCCCGGGCGGAAGATCGTCAGCGCCACGCTGGTGCCGGCAGGGCCGCGCATCTGGGCCACGGCATCGTTGATGTCGAGGCCGTAGATCAGCCGCCCTTCGATATGGGTAATGAAGTCGCCCGCCTTGATCCCGGCAGCGTCCGCCGGGCTGCCACGGAACGGCGATACGACCTTGACCGCGCCGTCCTCCATCTGGATCGAGATGCCGAGGCCCTGGTAATTGCCGTCGATCATCGTTT
>JAZKFK010000165.1:0-1684 GCA_040386475.1 Pseudomonadota bacterium
AAATTGGACGCCGATTACCCCGCCTAAGGGGTCAAAATTGCATGCCGAAACACACTCTGATAGCACGTGGGGACGAAGAGGCCGTCACTGGATTTACCGCCCGTATCAAGCCCGCCTCAATCCTTGGTCTCCTCTTGACGGTCGTTCTCCTGTTCGGTTTCCAGGGGCAGTTCATCATAGCCCAGCCTCTGCTCATCGCGCTGATAGCAGTCCCTATTCTCATCCAGTCTTACGGAATCTTCGCGCTTGGCTATGCCTGGGCCTGGGCGTGGAGGCTGCCGCACAAGGTCGCCGCCCCCTGCGCGCTGATCGGCACTTCGAACTTCTTCGAACTGGCGGTAGCCGTCGCCATCGGGCTTTTCGGCCTCAACTCCGGGGCGGCTCTTGCCACCGTTGTCGGTGTGCTGGTCGAGGTGCCGGTGATGCTGTCCCTCGTTGCCTTCGCCAACCGCACACGGGGCAGGTTCCCGGCATGACTTTTCGCGTCGTCATTCACCACAACCCTGACTGTGGCACCTCGCGCAATGTTCTCGCGATCATCCGCTCAGCAGGATACGCACCGGTGGTGATTGAATATCTCAAGGACGGGTGGATTCGCCCGCAGCTGCAGGGCCTCTTTGCTGCCGCTGGCATTACCCCGCGCGAAGCACTGCGCGTCACGCGATCCCCGGCAGAGCAACTGGGTTTGTCAGCCAGTGCCTGTTAACCGTTATCGCCGCAAAGGTAGACCGCACCACTGATCACTACCAGGCTTGCTGCAGCCCCGACGAGCACTGTGGGGGTGCTGAGCGCGGTTCCAATCGTGGTGCCGGCGGACGCCAATATGCTGGAAATGCTGGTGGTGTTTCCCGACAGGACCATGGCGCCCGAAGCATGTGTGACCGCCGAAACGGTGGAAGACAACCTGCTTGTCAGGGTGCCATTCTCGGCCTGCTCACCGATCCCCATCAACTCCAGCGCCTGCTGTTTGGTGGTATTGACCAAGCGGCAGGTTTTGGAGGGTTCAACACAGCGACCGAAAGCATCGCGCCGCCCCTGGGCGGGCATGGAGTGGCTTTTCGTTTTCGGATCATAGTTTGCGCAGAAGACCAGTCGCTCTGCTGCAGTCAGATCGGGCATCAGATACGTAATGACGACAGCACCTGGGCAGGTTCTGTTTCGGGTGAAATAGCGCTCTCTGAACGAGGAATAGGTCGGCTCTTCATCGTCATAGTAGATGGTGACCGGTTCGCCCTCGATCTTCGTAATGCATTGGGTCGGGGCAGCCTCAAGTGGTGCTGCGATTGCGATCGCCAGCGCTGTCGCGGCGGATGCCTTGAAATACCCCATAAACTTGCGTGCCCTTTGTGCCTCTTGTGCAGGATTCATGCCCCGCCTGATAGATGAGCGCCGTGGTGGTGGCAGTCAATCAGCGTGACGTGGTGCACGGCCGGGCCGACTTCAAGGCTGTTTAAGGTGAGCATTGGCGCTTGCGGTCATGCCGAAACGTGGCAACTTCACGAGATTTGCGATGAGATTTGCGTAGGGTAATGCGCCGCCCGCCGCCCGGTGCTCTCAATACATTATTCAAGCTCGTTCCTCCGAAATGGGCCGCGCCAGTCGGGCTAGTGGGTTGTTAGAGGCGCGAAAGCACCCCGGACCGATTGGCCCGACCGATTGTCAGGCGCCCGAAGCGATCACAGCA
>JAZKFK010000166.1:0-6919 GCA_040386475.1 Pseudomonadota bacterium
ATCACCCCGCTCTTGGTGAAGATCAGCGGATTGTGCGCCTTCACTTCCTCCAGCAACCGCAGGCTGGCGTAGTAGCGCGCGCCAGGGCGGATCGTGGGATAGAGCCGGGGGACAGTCTCAAGGTTGTGGTTGTACACGTCAGGACCGGCGGCGCAGATCGCTTCTACCGCTGGCCGCATCCGGCCGCGGAAATCGGGGGTGAGGATTTCGATGGTGGTATTTGGCGTGGTCCGCCGCAACGCCTCGATCACCTTGACGAACTGGCCAGCGCCGCCATCGGGCAAATCATCGCGGTCCACGCTGGTGACCACGATGTGCTCCAGTCCAAGTCGCGCGGCGGCAGTGGCCACGTGCTCCGGCTCCAGCACATCCACCTTGCGTGGCATCCCGGTCTTGACGTTGCAAAAAGCGCAGGCGCGCGTGCACACATCGCCCAGGATCATCACGGTCGCGTGCTTCTTGCTCCAGCACTCGCCGATATTGGGGCAAGCCGCTTCCTCGCACACCGTGTTGAGGCTGAGGTCACGCATCAGCTGGCGCGTGGCATGGTATTCCTTGCTGACAGGCGCCTTGACGCGAATCCAGTCCGGCTTGCGCTGGCGCGATGGTTCGTCCGAAGACTTTGGTCCCGGAGGATTGGCAAGGTCGTTCATGCAGGCCCACTTAGTGGAGGGGCTTGCACCTTGCAATGGCACTCGGCAAAGGCTTTGGCATGGTCACAGAATCGACAGAACTGGGCGTCCTCCTCGATGGTTACCGGCGGTTTCGTGAAACCGGGTGGGAGCCACGCCGCGAACGCTGGGCCGCGCTGAAGGAAGGCCAGCAGCCACAGGTGATGATCATCGCCTGTTCGGACAGCCGGGTTGACCCCACGCAGATCTTCGATGTCGATCCCGGCTCCATCTTCGTGGTTCGCAACGTGGCCGCACTGGTGCCCCCATTCGAGACCACACCGGGCCTCCACGGCGTTTCCGCCGCGCTGGAATTTGCCGTGCAGTTCCTTCGGGTGAGGGAAATCGTGGTGATGGGCCACGGCATGTGCGGCGGCTGCCAGGCCGCCCTCACCCAATCGATGCACGGCTGCGCGCCAGGCGAAGGCGGCTTCGTGGCCGACTGGATCAGGCTGCTGGACGATGAGCGCGATGCGATTGTTGCCCGGCATGGCACCGAAGGGCGCGAGGCGGAGCGGGCGATGGAACAAGCCGGTGTGCGGGTCAGCCTGGCCAACCTCCGCACCTTCCCTTGCGTATCCACCAAGGAAGCGCGCGGCGACTTGCGCCTCACCGGGGCGCTGTTCTCGATCACCGATGGTGTGCTGCGCCTGCTGGACCAGGACAGCGGCGAGTTCGTGCCGATTGGCTAGGCTGCGCTTGCACAGGCTTGGCCCGCCCTGCATGGTGGCGCGATGGAAGACCGTCTAAAAAACATCGCCCTGCTGATCGATGCCGATAACGTCCAGCGCGAGGGGATCGACCCCGTGCTCTCCGTCCTCGCCACTCTGGGGCAAGTCAGTATCCGACGAGCCTATGGCAATTGGGCCAAGCATGGCCTGAAAGGTTGGGACACTACGCTGCACCGCTATGGCATTGCCCCGCAGCAGCAATTCGACCTGACCAAGGGCAAGAACGCCACCGACATGGCGCTGACCATCGATGCGATGGACCTGCTCTATCGTGGTAAGGTGGATGGCTTTGCCATCATGAGTAGCGACAGCGATTTCACCCCGCTGGCCATGCGGCTGCGGCAGGATGGCGTGGTGGTTTACGGTTTTGGCCAGGGCAAGACCCCGCAAGCCTTCCAGACTGCTTGCACACGGTTTATCGAGGTGGACAAGCTGATCGCCAGCAACGCGGCGGAGGATCTGCCATTGGCCTCTCCCGTGGCGGCGGCGCAGAAGGATTCCGCGGTGGCCCCGCAGCCCATCGATCCCGATGTCATCGCCCTGATCGGCAAGGCGTGGAAGCAGGCCAAGCGCGATGAGAAGGACTTTGCGAAGCTGTCCGATCTCGGTCGCTTTGCCAACAACCGCTCCAGCTTCGATGCGCGAAACTATGGCTTCGAATCGCTCGGTGCTATGATCGCTGCCTTGCCCGGCTTCCGCACGGAGCGGCGGGCTGATGGCGTGTGGGTGCGCCGGGTAAACTAACTCCGGCACCACAAGGCTCTTGCCGCGTTATGCGCGGACCACAGGAGTTTTCGATGCAGGCCCCACCGCACAAGTTCAGCACTTTCGTTCGCGTCGGTTATTTCAGCCGGGCGGTGCTTTATATCGTGCTCGGTCTAATCGGGCTGACCAGCGCGAGCGACTTGCAGCAGGGAACGGACGGGATTTTCCTGGCCATCCGCGACTACCCAGCAGGTACCGCACTGTTGTGGCTGATGGTGCTGGGTTTCACGTTCTACGGCCTGTTCCGCCTCGCCTCCACCCTGTTCGACATCGAACACCACGGCAGCGACCGCAAGGGTTGGCTGGCGCGCATCGGCCATGCAGCATCGGCCATCGGCCATTTCGCGCTGGCTTTCACTGCCTATGGCTTTGCCACATACGCGCCCGACGATGGCAGCGGCGCGCAGCAAGCTGCCGCCGGATTGCTGGCGATAACATTGGGCGGCACCGTGCTGGGATTGCTGGGTCTTTGCTTTGTGTTCGCCGGATTCCAGCAGGTGAAGGAGGGTCTTGCCGGCACCTTCATGCAGTATATCTCGCGCCAGGCGCCTGATCAGACCAGAATGCTGGGAACTGCGGGTTATCTTGCGCGCGCTGTCGTGTTCGTGATCATTGGCTGGTCACTGATCCAGGCGGGTTTCCTGTCCGGCAATGCACAAGGCGTGAAAACCTTGGGAGAGGCGGTTGCTTCGCTGTCCGGCTCGGGCATCTGGTTTACTTTGGTGGCCGCGGGCCTGCTGGTATTCGGCTTGTTCAGCCTGATTCTGGCGCGTTACCGGATCATACCGGAACTGGACCTGAAGCGCCGGATCCCGGCCTTTCGCGCCTGACCTAGAGCGAAGCGGGCGCATCCGGGTTGTCCGGCGCCTGCTCGCCCGCCAGGCAATCGACCGGACCAGACCCGGAATAAACCACCCGGTCCCACGCGTCGCGGATATCGATCCGTCCCTCGCCCTCGGCCATCTCCAGCCGCACCACGTAAGCCCGCCCGTTATACAGCGTGCGCGTGCCCTCTGCCAGCTCGAGCGAGCCGGAATCGGCCGCCAGACGCTGCACATCGCCATCCAGCTTGATGAAGGCATCAAGGCTGCGGGTGACCAGGCGCGGTCCGGCATTGGTGCCGGGCATGAAAATACAGCGCGCACCCTCGATGTCGAAATCGGCCATGTCGGCCTCGGTCAGGATATCGGGCGCAATTTCTTCCAGTGGCGGTTCCATACTGTTGGCGTTTTCCACCATCTCCACCGCTTCGGCATCCAGCCGCTCCTGCTCCTCGGGGCTGACCTCGTCGGCACAGGAAGCCAGCAGCAGCAAAGGCATCGCAAAAGGCAGGGCAAAGGCACCAGACGCACGCATGATCAATGCCTTCCGAATAGCTTTTCAACATCGGTCAGCGACAGCTTGACCCACGTCGGGCGCCCATGATTGCACTGGCCAGAGCGCGGGGTCGACTCCATTTCGCGCAGCAAGGCGTTCATTTCCGCCACGCTGAGCGGGCGTCCCGCCCGCACCGAGCCGTGGCACGCCATGGTGGCCAGCACATGTTCTATTCGCTCGCCCAGCAGCAGCGAGCTGCCGTTGGCAGCCAGATCGTCGGCCAGATCGCGCAGCAGCGCCTCTGGATCGGCGCTCTTGAGCGCGGCAGGCATGGCGCGCACCAGCATGGCGCCGGGACCGAACCGTTCGATTTCCAGCCCGAACCGCGTGAATTGCGCGGCCTGGTCTTCAAGCCGGTCGCAAGCAAGTTCGTCCAGTTCGACCACTTCGGGGAGCAGCATGGCCTGTGCAACGGCGACCGCCTCGCCCGTGCCCGCCGCGCGCAGGCGCTCCAGCACGATCCGTTCGTGCGCGGCGTGCTGGTCGACGATCACCAGCCCGTCATGCGTTTCGGCCACGATATAGGTCTGCGCCACTTGGCCGCGGGCTACGCCCAGAGGGTATTCGGCTTGCGGCAAGACCGGCTCGCTGGCTATTTCGGCCCGAGCATGCGGTTGGGCCAGCGCGGTATCGATGGCTGGGCGCCACGACGCTGCGGGGTCCTGTACGCGTGCAGACGGAACGCCCCAATCATTTCCGCCGAAGATCGACCGCATCGGGGGGGGCGCCAACGGTTCCGACTGCCAGCGCCCCATCGCCGCGCCATCGGGCGCCTGCACGCTGCGCTGGTCACCGGTGGCGAGCGCCTGGCGCAGCGCTGAAACAATGAACCCGCGCACGGCGGCAGCATCGCGGAAACGCACCTCCGTCTTGGCGGGATGCACGTTCACGTCCACTTCCTCCGGTGGAACTTGCAGGAATAGCGCCAGCACCGCGTGCCGATCACGCGCCAGCATTCCGGCATAGGCCCCGCGCACCGCGCCCACCAGCAGCCGGTCCTTCACCGGACGGCCATTGACGAACAGGTACTGGTGATCGGCCACTCCGCGATTGTAGGTTGGCAGGCCCGCCACGCCGGTGAGGATCATGGCCCCTTTGTCTCCGGGCCGCTCCATGTCGATGGCCAAGCCATTGTCAGCCAGTTCGCGCGCCACGATCTGCGCCACCCGCTCGGCCATTGCCTGCCCTTGCTGCAGTTGCAGCACGCGACGCCCGTCATTTTCCAGCGTAAAGCCCACATCGGGCCGTGCCATCGCCAGGCGGCGGACTACATCGAGGCAGGCGGCATATTCGCTGCGGGCAGTGCGCAGGAACTTGCGGCGGGCAGGCACGCGGGCAAACAGGCCCTCCATCCGCACGCGGGTGCCAGGCGGCAAGGCGGCAGGGCCTTCCTCTGCCAGAACACCATGATCTACCACGCGGCGCCAGCCTTGCTCCGCTGCGCGCGGTCGACTTTCCAGCGATAGGCGCGAAACGCTGGCGATGCTGGGCAATGCCTCGCCCCGGAACCCCAGCGTCATGACT
Organism: Pseudomonadota bacterium; assembly: GCA_040386475.1. Lineage (GTDB taxonomy): Bacteria > Pseudomonadota > Alphaproteobacteria > Sphingomonadales > Sphingomonadaceae > Alteraurantiacibacter. Next base: position 5,069 of record JAZKFK010000166.1, read on the forward strand.
TGTTCGATCGCTTCGTCAGGCAGTTTGGACGTGGCGTGCCGTTCCAGCGCCAGCGCCATTTCTTCAGGCGTCATGCCGCAGCCATCGTCGGTCACTTCCAGCCGCGCCAGCCCCCCTTCGGCCATCACCACGGCGATCCGCGTGGCGCCGGCATCGATGGCGTTTTCGACCAGCTCCTTCAGTGCTGAAGCCGGCCGTTCGACCACTTCGCCTGCGGCAATGCGGTTGACCAGGTGTTCGGGCAGGCGGCGAATTGTGGGCATGGTCACCCGCCTAGCGATGAACGGGCGAAAATTCGAGGCAGGCAGAGCAAAAAACCCGTTGCTGTCCGCACAAAATTTTGGCGTTTCCCGACACGCCGCGCTAAAGAGCGCCTCTTCCGGCAAAACGCATCGGCAAGTCGGCGGATCCCTTCGCCGCCCAAAACTATAACTTACGGATTTTTCAATGGGTTCCTTCTTCTCGAAATTCTTCAAGTTCGGTTCGCGCAACATGGGCATTGACCTGGGGACGGCCAACACACTGGTCTATATCCAGGATGGCGGAATCGTGCTGAACGAGCCGTCGGTTGTGGCGATCGAAACGATCAACGGGATCAAGCGGGTCAAGGCCGTGGGCGACGATGCCAAGATGATGATGGGCAAGACCCCCGCCAACATCGAGGCGATCCGCCCCCTGCGCGACGGGGTTATTGCCGATCTCGACGTGGCCGAGGAGATGATCAAGCATTTCATCCGCAAGGTAAACGGCAAGCGCACCAGCATGTTCTCGCCGCCGGAAATCGTCATTTGCGTGCCCTCGGGCGCCACCTCGGTTGAAAAGCGCGCCATTCGCGATGCCGCCAGCAATGCCGGCGCCTCCGAAGTGTACCTGATCCTGGAACCGATGGCCGCTGCCATTGGCGCTGACATGCCGGTGACCGAACCGGTCGGCTCGATGGTTGTCGACATCGGCGGTGGGACCACCGAAGTGGCCGTGCTGTCGCTGCGTGGCCTGGCCTATACCACCTCGGTCCGCACCGGTGGTGACAAGATGGACGAGGCGATTATCTCCTACGTCCGCCGCCACCACAACCTGCTGATCGGCGATGCCACGGCAGAGCGGATCAAGAAGGATTACGGCATTGCCGTGGTCCCGGCCGACGGGATCGGCGAGCAGGTGATGATCAAGGGCCGCGATCTGGTGAACGGCGTGCCCAAGGAAATCATGATCAACCAGGCGCACATCGCCGAGGCGCTGAGCGAGCCGATTGCCGCCATCGTGGAAGGCGTGCGCATCGCGCTGGAAAACACCGCGCCCGAACTGGCGGCCGACATTGTCGACCAGGGTATCGTGCTCACCGGCGGCGGCGCACTGATCCGCGGGCTGGACGAGCATTTGCGCGATGAAACCGGCCTGCCGGTGTCGGTAGCGGAAGATCCGCTCACCTGTGTCGCCATGGGGGTTGGCCGGGCGATGGAAGATCCCATCTATCGCGGCGTGCTGATGACCGCCTGAGGCGGCCGCACTTTCCAGGAGGAACGGCGCAGCAATGGCACCGCCGGCTGCTCACAGATCCGGCGCTAACAAGCGGGCACAGCTGGGGCTGTTCGCCGGCTATGTCGTCGCGGGTTCCGGAGCCTTATTGGGCGCGTGCCTGCTGATCATCTCGCTATGGAGCCCGGCCACGTTCCAGGGCCTGCGCAGCATGGCGGCTGACCTGGCATCACCGGCGGGCAATGCGGGGGCCGCCGGGCGCGTGGAGGGCCGCAGCATCTTCGAGGCCATTGGTGGCTATTACCGCGCCGGCAGTCGCAATGCCGAGCTGGAACGCGAAATGGCCATTGCCCGCGTGCGCCTGGCCGAGGCAGA
>JAZKFK010000166.1:7019-23848 GCA_040386475.1 Pseudomonadota bacterium
TGGCCTTTGCCGAAGGTCGCGCCGATGGCCTGCTGCGCATCCGCCTGATCAACCTCGGCATCAACCCGCTGAAGCGCGGCGACGTGTTCGTGACGTCTGGCGCAGGCGGCCTGTTCCGGCCCGGCGTGGCCGTGGCCGTCGCGATCGAGATCAATGATGACGGGGCCATTGCCCAGTTGCTTAGCAACCCGGCCGCCAGCGACGTGGTGATGGTGGAGCCGATCTGGCATCGCCCGGCCGTGGCAGCCCTTGCAGCAGCTGAAGCAGGGGCCCCTCCCCCCGTCGCTGCCGAAGAAGAAGCCGAGGTTGCCCCGGCTAGCCCCACGTCTGGTGCCCCGACCGGCCCGTCCCCTTCGCCTGCTCCCTCGGCCACTCCTTCCGCCGAGAGTACCAGCCCGGCAGCGGCCGACTGATGGACCACCTCAATCCCTCCGGCCGGCAGGACGCGTTCGGGACCAGGATCAACCGCGAGCAGAACCCGTTACTGGCGCAGGGTCTGCCGTGGGTCACCATCCTGCTGCTGTCCCTTGCCCCATTGTCTCCGGTCATTGCCCCGGCCCCGGTCCTGCCGCCGCTGGCTTTCATGCTGATGGTCGCCTGGCGCCTGCTGCGGCCGCAAGTGCTGTCCTTGTGGGCAGGTTTTCCGCTGGGCCTGGTCGATGATTTGTATTCGGGCCAGCCGCTCGGTTCGGGCATCATGCTGTTCAGCTTGTCGCTGATCGCACTTGACTTGTTCGAGGCTCGTTTTCCGTGGCGAAATTTCTGGCAAAACTGGCTGGTGGCAGGCACGCTAATCGTGCTCTACCTGCTAGTCGCGGGGTTAGTTTCCGGCGCGCAGCTGACATTTGTCCAGTTGCGCATGATTGTCCCGCAAATGCTGCTTTCGGTGCTGTTGTTCCCGCTGATCGCCAGCCTGGTGGCGCTGCTTGACCGGATCCGCCTGCGACATGTCCGGCGGATCGACTGAAGCCATGGAAAAGTACAGCCCGCATACGCTGAAGCAAACATTCGAGCGACGCACGTTCGTGCTCGGCGCGGTGCAGGGCGGCGTGGGCCTCCTGCTGGCAGCACGCATGGGCTATATTGCCGTGGCCGAGAACGAAAAATACAAGATGGAGGCGGAGAGCAACCGCGTGAACCTCACGCTGATCCCGCCACGCAGGGGCTGGATACTCGATCGCAACGGCTCGCCACTGGCGTCCAACCGCGCCGATTTCCGCGTTGACCTCATCCCCGACCGCATGTCCGACCCCGAGGCCGAGATTGCCACGCTGGCCTCGCTCTTGCGATTGGATGAAGCCGCCGTGATCGACCTGCACGACAAGGTCGAGCGATCGGGCGGGTTCCAGCCGGTGGAAGTTGCCACCGGCCTCAGCTTTGATGATTTTGCCGCTGTCAGCCTGCGCCTGCCCGAATTGCCCGGAGTGGTGCCCCAGCGCGGCTATACGCGGTATTACCCCACTGGCCCATCGGTGGGCCACCTGATCGGCTATGTCGGCGCCGCCTCGGCCGAAGAGTTCGAGGCTGATCCCAACCCCTTGCTGGTCACCCCCGGCTACAAGGTGGGCAAGGACGGGCTGGAAAAGCAGTTCGAGCAAGTGCTGCGCGGCATACCGGGTGCACGCCGCGCGGAAGTGACTGCGCGCGGCCGCGTGGTGCGCGATCTGGAAACGCGCGAGGATTCACAAGGCCAGCCGGTGCGCTTGTCGATCGATGGCCCTTTGCAGGATTACGCAGCGCGGCGCCTGGGCCTGGAATCGGGTTCGGTGGTGGTGATGGACTGCCAGACCGGCGACCTTCTGTGCATGGCATCGATGCCCAGTTTCGATCCCAACAGCTTTTCCGACGGGATCGGACGGGTCGAATACCAGATGCTCAGCGAGAACGAGCGGGTCCCCTTGCGTAACAAGGTGCTGCAGGGGCTCTATCCGCCGGGTTCGACGGTGAAGCCGATGGTGTCGATGGCATTCCTCGAGGCGGGCCTCGATCCGGAAGAGACAGTGTTTTGCGGTGGCGGGCTGCAAGTGGGCAACCGTCGCTTTGGCTGCTGGAACCGGCGCGGGCACGGCCAGGTCAACATGGCCAAGGGCATTTACCAGAGCTGCGACGTCTATTTCTATCACTTCGCCCAGCGGCTGGGGATGGATGTGATCGCGCAGATGGCGCACCGTTGCGGCATGGGCGAGACGTTCCCCCTGCCCGTGCTCAGCCAGTTTTTCGGGACCGTGCCCGATCCGGCGTGGAAGTTGCGCAAGTATGGCCAGCCGTGGGCGGCGTTCGATACGGTCAATGCCACCATTGGCCAGGGCTACATGTTGGCCAACCCGCTGCAACTTGCGGTAATGGCTACCCGCATTGCCACTGGCAGCAAGGTGATGCCGCGCTTGGTGCTGGATGGGTCGACACCCCGGTTCGACAGGATGGGCTTTGCCAGCGATCACGTGGACATCATCCAGAAAGCGATGAGCGACGTGGTCAATGGCCCCGGCACCGCCGGACGCGCGCGATTGCCGATCGAAAATGTGCTGCTGGCCGGCAAAACCGGCACGGCGCAGGTGGTCGGCCTCAACATTTCCAACGGTAAATCCGGCCCGTGGAAGTATCGCGACCACGGCCTGTTCATCTTCTTCGCCCCGTTCGACAACCCGCGCTATGCCGGCGCGGTGGTGATCGAACATGGCGGCGGATCGGGCTCGGCCTATCCGGTGGCACGCGATGTGATGACCTTCCTGTTCGATCCCACCAAGGGCCTGGAAGCGTTGCACGCGATGGAGAAGCAATGGGGCGGCACCGCGCAGCAGCGGTTGGCGGCAGACTATGCCCGCTATGCCACGGCGGCCGGCATCAACATTCCGCCCCCGCCCGATCCGGTGACGTTGGCCCGGCAGGTGGACGCCGAGGCGCGCGCCGCCGCGCCCGAGCCTGCCAGGCCCGTGACGGGCGCCGTAACGCCGCGGGAAGATACCAGCCCGGTTGACCCGGCGTATACTGGCCCGGACGAATGAAATCCGGCTTTGCCCTCCCCCCAGTGCTGCGCACCGTGCCTTGGGGCATGTTGGTGCCGCTGACGGCGCTGGTGCTGTTTGGCGCGGCGGTGCTGCATTCGGCGGCGGGCGGGTCGATGTCACCCTATGCCTGGTCGCACCTCCTGCGTTTCGCGGTATTCCTGGGGTTGGCCTTCGCAATCTCGCTGGCCCCGCGTGAGCTGGTGCAGCGCGGTGCCTATCCGGCCTATGCCGCCGTCCTGTTGCTGCTGGTGGGGGTGGAGATCATTGGTGCGGTGGGCGGTGGCAGTCAGCGCTGGCTGGAACTGGGCTTTATCCGCCTTCAGCCGTCCGAACTGATGAAGCCGACGATTGTCCTGGTGCTTGCCTCGTTCTTTGGCTCGCTGTCACCGGGGATGATCGGCAGTTGGCGCGCGCTGGTTGCCCCTGGCCTGCTGATTGCGCTGCCGGTGGGGCTGGTGATGCTGCAGCCTGACCTGGGTACGGGGCTGGCAATCACCTTCGGCGGCATCGTGGTGCTGTTCCTGTCCGGATTGCCGCTGCGCTGGTTCGTGGGCGGCGGGTTGGCGGCTTTGATCATCGCCCCGCTCGCCTATTTCTTCGCGCTGCACGAATACCAGCGCAACCGCGTGCTGGTGTTCCTTGATCCGGAAAGCGATCCGCTGGGCACCGGCTATCACATCACCCAGTCGAAGATCGCCATTGGGTCGGGCGGCATTGGCGGCAAAGGGTTCGGCCAAGGTACGCAGAGCCACCTCGATTACCTGCCCGAGCCGCATACCGATTTCGTGTTTGCCACCATGGCCGAGGAATGGGGCCTGCTGGGCGGGCTGTTCGTATTGCTGGTGTTCGGCATTATCCTGGCATGGGGCCGCAACATCAGCCGCGCCGCGCCAGACCGGTTCAGCCGGCTGTTGGCTGGCGGCATGACCGCGACAGTCTTCTTTTACGTGGCGATCAATCTGATGATGGTGATGGGCCTGGCCCCGGTGGTGGGCATCCCGCTGCCGTTCATGAGCCACGGTGGATCGTCTATGATGACCAACATGATATGTCTGGGCACCTTGATGATGATTGACCGGTGGACGCGGCAGGGCAGCAATCTGCCCACTTGATTTGATGGCCTGAATTGTTTTGCCGCCAAGCCCTTTTCACCGGCGAAACTTCCGCTATATGCGCCTCTCCCGCTGATTCGCCCCCCGGCGCTTCACGGGTCTGGCAACACGCCGGAACGGACGCATAGCTCAGTTGGTAGAGCAGCTGACTCTTAATCAGCGGGTCCTAGGTTCGAGCCCTAGTGCGTCCACCACCTTTTCAATAAGTTAGCAACACCCCCGCCATAGGGGCAGTGCCTTCGGCAACCACCTAGCGACCACGCCACGCCGTGCTTGGGCGCTCTAGAGCGTATTGCAGTACTGGGTGGTCACTAAGCGCCTGAGCTCAGGCTCAATATTCACTGGCGAGCATCACCGTCAAAATACGTTTGGTTTGTGCGGCATCGGCCGGGTCATTGGAGCCAAAGCGATAATCGGGGTCATAGTAATCAATCTTCCAAAGCAGTTCGGCTCCAAACAGCTCGAGATCTCCGAAGTCTCGCTCGCCGTGCGGATCATTGTCAGGATCGAACCCGCAATAGCCAGCAAGCGCAGCTGCTAACTCTCGAGGGCAAAACCCGTCAAGATGGACAACCGCCCTGGTAACGATGGTAGCACCACCCAGGCCCTGGAACCTCAGCTTGTCATTTAGCTGAGCAATGCGCTCTGCGCGCGGCAGCTGGGCGCACGTCTTCTTCTCGCTGGCTGTCATTTCCAACTCCAATTCTGGTGTTTGTGGTTGCTGTCGGCCTCGCCATATTTGGCTTGGCACTCGTTGGGCATGGCTTCGCCCGTCCCGATCAGGATTACCTTTTCAGGAACTTCTTAGGCTGGAAGGCTGCGGACCAACCTTCCGCTTCGTACCTCGCAGATTTTAGGAGCCCGGATTGGCATGCTCGCCAAAGCAGACTGTCGACCGTGGCGACGCGGTAACCCGTCGCGTGAGCAAGCCGTCGACAAAGCTTGTGGGTCGTAGTGCCATCTCGCCGCGCCAATCGTTCCATGTGGACGTCGGGCTTCGCGTGATCGCCGCCGAGGTTCTTCTGAAGGTGATAGGTCGTCACTGGACCGATCCAGGGTAGCTGTCGCAAATAATCCAATTGATCGGGCGCCACGCGGTATGCGGCAAACAGCACATTTCGGTTGGCCCATATGTGGTCAATTGCCGAACTCTTGCCGGGGTGACCAAATTCGCTAGCGGCTGACCGCCCTTCCCTTAGCGCCGTCATGCAGCGCTCGAAGATCGGTACAGCGGTAGAGTTTCGAAACCCCGAGTTGACCACAACGAAAATGGCCTCCGAAGCAAAGGCGTCAGCGTCAATCGGCGGAGTAATCGTCTCCGACCAATCAATGCTCGGACCGTAACCCGCTTCTCGCAAAATGGCTTCAAGCTTTCTGAATCGCTTCAGCGTAATCACAGCAAATGCACCAGCTTGCGCTGGGCCTCGCTGTCGCCGGCAATGTAGATCTGGGTCGTTGTGATCGCGCTATGGCCCGCCAGTTCCTGCACGTCCCGCAGGCACCCGCCGACCTTAGCGGCCAACCTGGCCGAATTGGTTATGAAGGTACGGCGCCCAGAATGCGAAGAGCAGCCCGCAAGCCCTGCCTGCGCGTAGAGATCTGTGAACCAATTGACCACGCTGCCAGGCGTCATGTGGCCCCCCTTCTGGGATCGCACCACAGGCCCTTGCCGTGGCTTACCCGAGCGCTTCCATAGCTTGCGCAAGGCGTTGCGGAGCTCGGGATGCATAGGTATTTGCCTGGCGCGCCCGTTTTTCGCGATCGAGCCAGCTACGGCTATAGTTTCCGCAATCAATCCGCTTGGGGTGGTGATCATGCGCCAGTCCAGGCCAGCAACCTCGCATGCCCGCAAACCGGCCTTGAAGCTAAACAACACGATGACGCTATCGCGCAGTGGTTGACGGTGGTCGGCGACAAGAGAAAGGAGTTGCTGCAATTCCTTGGCAGCAACTACCTTTGCCGATCCGCGCACCTATAGAGCTCACTCTCCAGCCACATGTGGCCATGTGGGGCAATTATAGCCTAGAAACATTTATATAGCAATAACAATCATTTATATGCTTTTTTTGTCATGTTATGTGAGGTTTGACGCAGTGCTTCGCTAGCGAGCTGGGTTTGGCCAGGAGTAAAGCCGCTCCCGGCCAAACCCATACTCATCTTTGGCTAAATCAATCTCTGATCGTGGGCCCATCGATGAAGTACGGCTTGTAAACCGACCTCCGCTTCTTGTGTGAACGCTGCCAGAATGCACTCTGATCAAATGCCGGGACAGACGTTTTTCCCTTGGATTTCCAATGAAGTTGCCGCTCCACGCTCCAAAGGCTCAGGCGGTTCTTACACCTGCCAACAACAGAGGCTCCTTCACCGACACCGCCGACCATCGCAAAGATGGGTAGGCGCGAAAACAGCTCAAAAACACGGAGTGCTAACTCAGGGCGCAACCCCTCAGTAGTGTTCCTAAATTTGAATGCTGATTTACCCTCTCCGGCATCCCTGCCTTTTCGTGGCAGACGTGACTTTGCGTCCGTCAATCCCTTCAGAATGTACGCTGCCCAATAGGCAGGGTCCCCACGCTGAGGTGTAAGCGACTTGATGACGATCGGCCTTGCGCCGAACTGGCAACTCCAAGACCTTTTCGTGTTGCCCTTGCCATCTCCGAGAGCCTGGCGGATGCTGGCGACAGAATCTCCGTCGCTGCCTGACTCAATCCATACAAGAGCATGAATGTGAGCCAATAGCGTTCTACCCTCCCCCTTCTGCGGCCAGTTGAGCAGTGGCTGTATCTCCACGACAAACACGCCCTGCAATTCTGCACGACGCAGCGCCCTGTGCGCTTTTTGCTTCAGCAACCTAAGGCAGAATTTAGGTGTCCGGTCGGACATGATACCTTCATCAGCCAACAGCGTGATGTGGTAGAACGAGCGATTGCTAGCCTCCTTCTCGAACTGTGTGACCTCGTCGACGATGGAATCTGCAAACACTTTTCTAGCAGCCAGATCACTCATTCTCAATCCGCCTGCAATCGGATGCTTGCCGAGCAACGCCTTGAACCGAAGTTTGTCATCAGCGTCAGGCTTCAGTTCCTTGATCCTCTTTCGGATCAACTTTTCAAAAGCTTTATAGCTTTCTGCGATTTTGCGCTTCGCGTCTGCCAGCGTCATTGGCTCCTTACGCTTCCCGCTCATGACAGTTTCCCTCCCCTGATTTCAGAGGGAGTAGGAGCCTGAAGTATACCCCATACACTCACCGGATCATTGGCGGATGTACTGCTGCGTTCACACTCAGCAAGCCAGGCCGCAACGGCCGTCTTCGAGTATCGTACCGCTCTGCCTTGCTTCTCGTAGGTGGGCCCTCCCCCCTTCAAGCGCCAACCCTGCAAGGTACGTTTCGACAGATTGAGCAATCTAGCCAGTTCCGTCTCATTCAGGCGGGGTGCTTCATCGAGGCGACTATTCGCGTGCTCGTTCGTTCTGTTATCCACTTTTCTTACTCCATGCTTCCGACGCAAAACGGCGCGCCAGAGCAAAGTTGCGAACCATGGAATTGCCGGACGGAGAGGTCGGTGTCGACACCGCTGGAAGCCGAAAAATGATCGAATAGGTTGCTGTAAAAACGGAAGAAATTGGGATTTCAAAAACTGGAAATTGTGGGATTGCGATCACCCGTTCTGCGGTAACGGAGTGCCTATAATTTTCGCGTGCGCGCATTTTTCAATTTTGCGATCTTCACGCCGGCACTAACAATCATAATGTGAGGCTTGTGCTCGCAAGAGGTCGGCACTGCGAGAGGCCGCGTATCAGCAGCCGAATTCTCTCCGCCTGAAAATGCAGCAAAAGGTATGGAAGGCCATGTTTGCTGCACGCACGGGTTAGTCAGCTTTGCGCCCTCTTTTCGGTCGTAGGGGATCGCCTAACGATCGCCTGGAAGCGGACATGTTGGCCAGAAATCCCGATGGCCTGGTCTGGAATATAACCGCCGTTCCTCGGTGTGATGTTTAACGGCAGGATTTGCCCAAAGCGGACGTCAGTTCGTTAGGCTCTGAATGCCACGAATTGGGTGATCCGAACTGTCCGCTCATGGCCTGCGCGCAAGGAAAGCAGCCGTTCGTTTAGTTGCGCGTCGCCAGAAGCGGTCAATCGGTGAGAATCGTTTGAAATAGTCGGTGTTCAGGGCGTTGATAGCCACGCTGAGCGCGCTGTTATTGATGGGGCATCTCTTTCTTCGCGAGCGACTGTTGCGCCCCCTCAGGTGTCAGTCTCTTCGTCCGGTGGTTCCGCGTCCGTCGGTCTGCGATGCACGACGGCAAACTGGTCGGCGATACGACGGTCGACGTCATAGTCATCGTCCCAATTTTCCACCCACGTCGCCGTGTCGAGTTCGGCACCATAAAGAGCCTGTAGCTGTTCGTATACGCGGTAAAGGTCGAGCAGATTGGCGACCGACGTGTAGGTCTCGGTCGTGAATTCGGAAGGTCTGACTACCCCGTTGCCTCCCTGTGATCGACCCGCGAGGCCTTTGAGCAGAATCACCGCATTGTTTGGTTCTTCATCAAGGAATGCCGCAAGCCGTCCTTTCAGCAACTCCTTCGCTGCATCGTCGCCATGCCGAAGGATTGCATAAGCGATGTCGCCGAAGCGCTCGCCCGCGGCCTCAACAATATTGCTCTCATCGGCAGCGGCAAGGAACCGATCGAGCAAAACACGCGCGATAGGATGAACGCGCTCCGGCGGCAGAAAGCCTCGGTCATCGCCGTTGGAGGTTCGCATCTGGGTCCAACGCATGAGATGCGTTATGAAGGATAGCGAATCCGTGCTTTCCGCCGCCGCGACCAGAACGGCGTCCTGCTGCGCTTCTTCCATCCGCTCAGTGATTTGACTGATGAGAATGGCTGCCTGGGAGAAGGTGAATGTCCCGAACATGATGTCACGGGATATGGGAATTTTTGACGTGCGTTTGACCAACGCCGAGATCAGGGCGGGGGCGGCTGCCAGATTGAGGGTTTTCTCCTGGCGTCGCAGCTTGCGGATGAGGAGTTCGGCTGCATTCCTCTCAAATGCGTCATCGAGCGTGGCCCCAACGCCCTCCGCATCACCGGCGCTCGCTTTGCCCAACAGGGCTTCGATCTCTCTATCCGGCATGTCACCGGTGGGCACTGCATAGGTGAAGTAGCGCCAAAAATAATCGCTGCTGCAAATGCGCTTACCGGTCCCCCAGTTCGTATCCCAGTCATCGCCGTAGATCGAGCCACCTAGTCGGGGGAACAGGTCTTGTAAGAGGTGTCGGATCGCCTCCTTTTGCGCGTCGTCAGCTTCCAGCCGCTCAAGCGCTTTGTCGATCGGAGATGGTGGAGGTTCCCTGTGGCCGCAGTTGCGGTCTCGCCTCTTCAGCACATGGTCGGGATTGGCGCGGATGGCATCATAAATCGAGGGGTAGAAAACGCGCAGGGCCTCGATCCTGATTTGATCCACGATGCGGACCTCGCCCTTGAGTATGGGTACCGCGAAGCTAATAGCATTGTCGAATAGCTTTACGCGTCTCGGCGTTTTCAAGGTCTGGCCAAAGGCTTCCATCAATGCATGACCAAGTTCAGGGCCGTCGGCCTCGCTCAGTTCGATCTTGTTATCGGCGATTACGCGATCGCAGGCCTTGAACATCAGGTCGCGTAGCTTGTCAGTCCGGGCAGGTGGGAGGTGCAGGGGCACCTGTATGATCTTTTCGAGGAAGCGGCGTCCGGCAAACGGATCGCCGGTGCCGTATGCCTCGCCCAAAGCCTCTGCGACGATCGTATCGTCGAAGGCCAATACATAGGTCGTATGATCGAAATCGCCGGATAAGCGAACGAGCTTGAACAGCGTCTGGATGTCACGCCGGTCCAAGCGGTCGATGTCATCAATGAAGATAACGATCTTCTTGCCGTGCTTGCGGAGGATGCCGCCGACCTTGTCTCGCGTCTCGACAAGTGCCTCGGTGGTCATAGACTCGCCGTACGACTGGACGGCTCCGCCGACCTGCGGAATCACTGACCCGAAGGTCGCCATCAGATCGCCGATGTTCTCCTTGGAGAACCAGCCGCTCTTTTCGAGCTTGTTCCTGATCGAGTGGAAGAAGCTCCTGGTTATGGCTTCGGTGCTGTCGCCGTAGAACCACGGGTTGTAGTCCATGGTCAGGACACTGGCGTCGCCTTCCAAATACTCCTTCACCATGGCCAGCGTTGAAGTTTTGCCGTCGCCCCACGGCGCATAGATGCCCACTACCAGGCTGGAAGGGTCACGTCTCCTCGAGATGGTTTCGGCGATTTGCTTGGCGAATGAAGCACGATCAAAGATATCTTCGGCGACCCTCGTGATGGGTCGATCGACCTGGACGGAGAGCCCTTCGTCAGCTCCTTCCTCAATCAATTCGGCTGGCGGGTCCGGTGGTGCTACCAGTGTGTCAGGGCCGGTGAAGAAGCGCTTCAGTATTCTCATGCCCAAAGTTGCCGCATAGCAAGATCGAGCACAAGCGCCGATTCGCAGAGGGCGATACCGAGGACACCTTTGCATTGGCCGACAAGATTAAGATCTAAGCGCTTTGACAGCGCTCCGCGCTAAGCAGGGAGTCAATGAACGGATGGCTGCAATCAGGCATCCCCATTGCGCACTTGAAGGTGATAGATTGGGGCGGCTCCAGCCCGACAGCCTGAATAAGCGGAATGACTGCTATTGTGAGATTCGGACGTTCGCGGACAATTAGGAACGTCGTAATCTAGTCGTAGGCAGCCACTTATGAGTGGCTGATCAGGCGGCAGCTTTCCGCCTTTCTCTGCCCGGATTCCGCCATTCAGCAACCGGCCCAACAGCTACACTATGAGCCTGCAATTTGGTCGGGCGCGCGCGTTCGGCTACGGTGCCCGCGATGCCGGAGAACCCTATCCTCTACAGCTTTCGTCGCTGTCCCTATGCGATGCGTGCGCGGATGGCGGTGCTGGCCAGCGGGACAGCCTATACACATCGCGAGGTGCTGCTTCGCGATAAGCCGGCCGCAATGCTGGCTGCGTCGCCCAAGGGAACGGTTCCGGTGCTCGTGCTGGTGGACGGGACGGTGATTGATGAAAGTATCGACATCATGCGCTGGGCATTGGCACAGCACGATCCCGAGCATTGGCTGCCGCACGTCGACGCGGGGTTGATCGAGATATTTGACGGCACATTCAAACATCATCTCGACCGCTACAAATACGCCAAGCGATACGATGTCGATCCGCTGGCGCATCGCGCAGCGGGACTTGCAATGCTGGCGGAACTTGATGAGCGGCTGTCGGAGCAGAACTATCTTGGCGGTGCAATGCGGGGGTTTAGCGATATCGCGCTATTTCCGTTTGTCAGGCAGTTCGCCGCAGTAGACGCAGACTGGTTCGCAGCCCGCGTTCCGGTCGCGGTGCGCAAATGGCTGGCCACTCTGACAGCGTCCGATCTGTTCCAGCGTGCAATGGTCCCGATCGCGCCGTGGGCCGAATAGCGGAGCCAAATTGTAAAGCGGTAGACGATCGATGCAGTCCCTTGAACGTCAGCAAACCCAGCGTCGGTCCCGAAACCTGCCGGTCAGCTACCGGCCCAATTCCGGAAGAACCTGCTTGATGATCGCACCGCGCTTCGTTTGATTGAGCGACAGCGATTATCGATGACATGTCGCATCCTTAGGCCATCCCACCCGGCATTTAGGGTCAGCGCATCTACAAGGATGAGGATAGCCTTGCCGCACCGAACAAAGCGTATTCAAGTACACAATGCCTGCACAATCCGGTCTTCCAGAATGGCAAGCCCACTGTCAGGCCTGTGAACTAGTTCCAGATGCGCCAGCTCGAAGCTTTGGGCGGCCAATCCAATCCCGGCCTCTTGCATGGAAGCGGTAAGTTGCCGCGCCACGCCTGCGAGTTGCTCGATACTGGCGGGGTCCGCAGCGTCGAAGGGCAGGTGCATATGAAGCAGCAAGGCCCGCCCGACCAAGGCAAATTCGCAGAGCAAGGGCAGTCCGAGGTGCGTTGTCACTGCGCTCGCTCGCTCGATCAATTCCTGCGCAAAGCGATCTTCTATCGGTGCAACGAATGTCAGGCTGGCCGCTTTGCCCTTGGCAAGTGTCGGGAATGTCACTGCCCCCAGCCCCGCCTGGCCAAACAGCAGCGCGCCGCGTTCCCTAACCGAGGTATCGGTTGGAACGAGCCGAGCCGTTTCTGCCGAGGTCACACCGGCCAGGCCGGCTACCAGACCCATTACGGCCACGTCAGTCAGTTCAACCACGCGGGGAAGGCCATACAGCGCGGTGACCAGCCGCCAGGCGGGACCCGCAGGATCGCCGGGATGGCGCGCGGCATCGAACGCACTCGACGTGATACTGATTGTGCCGGGCAGCATATTGGCAAACTTCGGCGCCCGCAGGACTTCGACCAGATTGGCCAATGCGACATCATCGGCAATGTCGAGCACCAGCAGTTTTTTCGCCGGCACCTCGCCCATCACCCATAGACCCATCTGCGTTGGCACCATCAAGCCGGACTGGATCGACAGGCCATCGGCATAAGGGCCCAGCGCATATTTATAGACTTGCCACGTGGTGCTGCTCGGCATGGCGCCCATGCCCGTCCGCATCAACTCGCCATAGGGAAGGGCAAATTCTGCTCCGCACTGCACTAGTGCGTGATCGCCATAAGGCGTGAAGCCGATCCCCTTGGCCATCACGCTGCCCGCAATAGACGCATCCGGATCGCGCTCGCTATCCACCCATAGCGGCAGGCCTTCGCTGGCAAAATGTGCTGCCAGCTGGGCGTAAGTCACGCCAGGTTCGACCCGCACATAGCCGTTGGCAACATCTGTTTCGAGAATCCGGTTCATACGGGAAAGGTCGAGGATCAGTCCCTCGCCCTCGCCATAAAGGCAGGCGCCGATCGGGGATGCGCCGAATACCGTCAAAAATGCCATGCCCGCGCGATGAGCGAAGGCTACCACTTGCCGCACTTCTTCGGCATTGCCCGGAACGATGGCCGCCTGAAAATCTACCGCAACACCGGGGTGCACGGCAAAGCGGGTGGCCAATCGGGTCAGTGTTTCATCACCCAAAGTGTGCACATGATCGTTGCCAACGACCAGCCGGAGATCCGCAATGGTTGCCATGCCTATTCTCCTTCTTCCAGAATGTAGCTGGCAATCCGCTCCAGTTCCTCGTCCGTTATCTCGGTCGGGCGGAACGGGGGCATCATCGCAAAGCCGCGCCGAACAGCGAGGTGAATCAGCGGGCGGTTGACCGCCTGCATCTTGCGCAGCACCGAATTCTCGGCGCCGAAATCACCCTCCATTCGCAAGGTGCCGGGATGGCCGGGGCCGGGATCATGACAATCGGCGCACCACATCTCGAACAGTTCCTGCCCGCCGGGTGCCGCCTCTTCCTGTGCATCAACGTGATGCGTCAGCAGCAATCCGCCTGCAGCGAACGTCAGCGAAGCTGTAAGGACGATCAGGCGCATGGGGCATCTCCTTCGCAGAACTGGGCCGGCCAGATGCCGCTCTTGCCCGGAGCAAGAATGCCTGATGGATCGATCGCCGCCTTCAATCTGGCGTTGAAGTGTCCGAGCGCGCCATCGTTCCAGCTGTACGATGCGGCCACCTTGTCCATGAAATCGAGGTGCGTGCGATAAACGCCAAACCCGTCTGCCGTGGCATCGTCGATCAGTTGGTCGATCAGCGCGAGCAGGCGTTCCTTTTCCTGCGGACGATCACGCCGGAAGGCTGGCATGAAGATGTGGTGCATATCGCGCCAGCCGACGATGAATTCGCCGAAATAGTCGAAGCCTGCCGCCTCCGACATTTCCCTGACCTTCACATACTGGCGCAGCGCCAGGGCTCCATCGACCGGTACGACCGGGCCGAAGCCAACGTGGCCGGCGTTGGGTATCCAGGCGACGGTTCCGAATTCGCTCATGTTCGGTTCCCCGCGCATCAGCTTCTCGCGATACTGCCAGGTTGCCGTCTGGCCCTTCTGTTCTGCATTGAAGAACCGCGCGCCGCGAATGGTGGCAAAGCTGTCGCGCAGTACCTCCCATGTCGCGTCCATGATTTCGGGCGTGCCGTACAGCGCGCCGTAGAAACTCCAAGTGCCGACATCGAGATCGGCCATGATCGCCCGGCGGGCACTGTCGGGCAACGGGCCATCACCTGAATAATAATGATCTTTGCGTCGCTCCACCGCAGCTTCCCACAACAGTTCAGTAGAAGTGGCAGCATTGGGAATGAGCTGCGCCAGCTTCAGTGGGCGGACCACCTCGGTTAAAGGCTCGATCGCGTCTTCGTCGGCGAAGGTCACCATATAGGGGCGATAGCCAGGAGGCTCTGGCATCAGTTGCACGCCCAGCCGCGTGACCACGCCCAAGTTGGACTGGGTAAACAACCCGTCCACCCACGGACCGTTGCCATAGCGGTAGACATGCATCGCCGCCTGGCCTTCCTGCCCGCCCATGCCGGTATCGACCACCGTCCCATCGGACAGAACAACCTGCATACCGCATTGCTGCTGCAGGAAATGTTCGCCCATCGGCGTATAGCCGACACCGCGGTCGAGCAGATTGCCAACCACGCCGCCCCAACCCGGCGCGGCACAATCGATCCACAGCTTCGAACCGGTGCGCTGGAGGTGGCGATAAAGCTCGGCATAGGACACGCCGGGCTCGACCACGGCGAAGGCATGCTTTTCGTTGACCTCGATGATCCGGTTCATGCGCTTCAAATCAAGCACAAGCGTTCCGGGCATGCGCGGGGCCGGTCCGCCATACCCAAGATTGCGCCCGGTGGAGATTGTCCAGACCGGAATGCCGTGATCGCGCGCAACGGCCAGAATGCGCTGGATCTGATCGACGCCGGTCGGTGCCACCGCGCCGGATGGGGCATGGGCTGAAAGCGGCTTCATGGCGAAATGATCATGATAGCCAAGCAATTGGTCATCATCGGCAAAAACATTGCGTGGGCCGACGATGGCACGCAGCGCATCCAGTGCGGCAAGAAACGCACTTCGGGTAACCCCTGCAGGCAAGGGCATCTCGTCAGGGCCAACCGCCAGGGCGCCATTGGCTGCAACCAGTGCAAGCCCTGAGCCTGCGACGGAGTTTTGTATGAAGCGACGCCTGGTCAACATTGCATGGCTCTCCCGGTGAAGGTGCAGATTAACAGCCTTACGGCTGGCCGTGCGCGGCTGGGAGTGCAGCAATTCCGGGATGAGAGTGCAGTTTGATAAGCTGCGCCATTTTGGTATGCGTCGGACGTAGCAGATGAGCGGACAGCGGATCGGTCATCGCCCGGGAGAAGGTCAATGCCGACACGCCTGGAAATGCAACAGGACAGGAACTGGTCAACCAGCAATCTGTCGGGATCCGGTCGGATGGGCCACTGGAACGATATCGTCGCTGCCAACATGGCCGAAATGCATGTGACGGCCGCGCAAAGCCACCCATTCCAAGCAAATTGGCAGCAGTTCTGCCTTGGCCCGATCGATGTCAACGTGCTGTCCACCACGCCGCAGATTGTTCGCCGGACACCCGAGATGGTGCGCAATTGCAGCGAAGCGACGTTCGAACTCGTTTACATGCAACGCGGCGACATGATCGTACGCGAAGGCCATCGCGAGGATCTGATCCGTGAGGGAGATTTCGGTCTTTTGCGCAATGCGGTTCCGTATGAATTTGAATGCAGCAGCCATAATATCGCGCTCAGCACGCATATGCCCGAAGCTTGGCTGAAAAGCTGGTTGGCGCACCCCGAATCCTTGCGCGACCTGCCTTGGGAAAACCGATCTGCATGGGGCAGGCCGCTGGCAGAATTGCTGCGGCTTATTTCCGATCAGGGCTTGCAGAATAGCATCATTCCCCGATCGGTCATTGCCGACCAGATCGGCGGTCTGCTCAGCCTGATTGGCCGTCATGCAGGTTCTGGTCCGGCCCACCGGAAATCCACTCTTGAGCGTTTGCTCGGCAAGCTAGACGAACGGTTCCGCGAACCTGACCTGACGCCAGCAGAGCTTGCGCGCGATGCCGGCATCTCGCTGCGCCACCTGCACGGCCTGTTCGCTGCGGCAGGTTCGACGTTCGGAGCCGAAATTGTCGAACGTCGGCTGCAATATGCCGCCGTCAAGCTTCGCACCCTGTCTGCCGACCATCATTCAGTTAGCGACGTTGCGTACGATGCCGGGTTTGCCGATCCCAGCCATTTCGCGCGCCGTTTTCGCCAGCATTTCGGCAGCAGCCCCACCAGGTGGCGCAAGGAAGCCGGCTGATCCGGGCAACCGGAAGGTCCGGGCGTTCAATTCTAAAATCAGATCCGCTCGATCAGCACGGCTATCCCTTGCCCGCCCCCGATACACATGCAGGCCAATACGAGCCGAGCTGCCTATTCAGCCACGATGAGGTGAACCGCTTGAGGGCCGGTGCCTACCGAATTATCCGGGGCTAGGCGGCGCAGTCATAGGCAGTTCGCCTGCGTGCCGTCCGAGAGCATCATGCGAGCGTTTCAACAAGCTCGGCGATTTCGAAAGAGAAGCTCTTCCATCCCCGCGTTTGAGCGGCATCTTCGGCTGGCGCACGCTTGCGGCGAGCCTCAGCGAGCGAACGGGTATGGCCCCAAAACACTTCGGTCTTGCCGCTTTCGAGCTCTGCGACGATTCGCCAGTAATGCGTGAAGCCATCGCTCGTCGG